>DCIO01000010.1:0-11496 GCA_002315885.1 Lentisphaeria bacterium UBA1724 | reverse complement strand
TGTACCGACGGCGTCCCCGCCGGCGAAAGGAGTGTACCGACGGCGTCCCCGCCGTCGAAAGAAAATAGGACCAATCGGACCTAGAAGAGCTGTCCTGTGCGGGGCAATTCCGTTGCCCCGAATCATCAGAATTCCGTGCGGTCGATGACGTTTTGCCGCACTTCCGGGGTGAGGTTGAGGAAATATTCGCTATAACCGCCAACGCGCACAATCAGATTTGGGAACGACTCGGGGTGTTTCTGGGCTTCCAATAATGTCTCTCGGTCCAGCACATTGATGGAGAGTTGCTGTCCCCCGTGTTGAAAATATGTCTTTGCCAGTACCTGGAATGCGGCTTTCCCCTCGGAAGTATTGAAAAGCCCCTTGTGGAATTTCAACTGCGTCACGAAGCCGGAACAGGCCTCCCTCTGCCGGTAGTGCATCATGGATTTCAATGCGGCGGTGGGGCCGTGGGTATCGCAACCTGGCACAGCCGCCACGCTGTCCGCAAAATTCGCCTCGCGACTGCGCTTGCCATTGGGGAGCGCGTGGGTATCCTGTCCATTAACCGCAACCCGGTTGAATGGACTGCACCCACCAGTGAATACGCCTCCGCGGAAAGTCGGTATCCCCTTTAGGTGCTGGAAGAAGTGGTCCACCACATCCGCGCAGAGTTCATCCAATGCCGGGATGTCGTTGCCGAATTTCTGGCAATTCCGGAAGTCGTTCCAGAGTTCTTCGTGGCCTTTGAAATTGTCTTCCAAGGCCTCCACTAGTTGCGACATGGTATACTTTTTCGTATCGAAGACCAGCGTCTTGATTGCCCACAGGGAATCCGCGGTATCCGCAATGCCTTCCGCCAGGATCTGTCCGTGTCCGTAGAGTGGACCGCCATTCTTGTAGTCCCGTCCCTGTTCCAAGCATCCTTGGATGACACATGAGCGCAAGGGATTGGGGGCGAATTGGGCGAACATCTGCTGTCCGCGATTTGCCATGGTGGTGGCAGCATCCGTCAGATAATCCAGCATCCTGTAATAGAATGCCAGGAATTCCGGGAAACTCCTCGCGTCGCAGGGATTTCCCACGGGAGGGACCAGTTGCTCGAGAGGCGTCTGCGCCAGGTCCCGTCCCCCATGCAGTGCCAGCGAGAGCGCCTTTGCCAGATTGACCTCGCCATCCTCCAACCCCATGTGGGACTTGCCCATGATGTCAATCTGGTTGCAGCCATTCATGCAGTATTCGTGGGCGTCACCAACCGAAATTCCGATTTTCTCCAGGGCGGAACAGACCACGTCGTCGTTGTAGATGGCAGGAAGACCGTTTCCGGTTGCCAGGCATTCCGTGGCTTCGTCCCAAAGCGCCTGTGGAGTCTTGGAATGGACTCGCATGGTCAGGTTCGGTGTCTGGTAACCCATCTCCTTCACCCGTCTCAAAATCAGATAGGAGAGGCCGTTGGTCTCGTCATTGCCCTGGGCATCCGAACCCGAAATGCAGAGATTCCAGCCCCGGACGTAGTGGAGCCCTTCCAGCATCCGCGTGACCATCTGGTAGTTGTCTTCTTCGGTGGATTTTTCGTAGAAATCCGCCATGGCCTGGTCCAACCGTCCTGGGGAGTCAATGCCATCGAAGGTGAAGAAAAGCCAGAAGAACATCACCGCGGAGTAGATGTCGTAGGCGGGCTCACGCGGAATCCGTCGGAAGGTCTCCGCAATGCGCAGCCACTCCTGTTTCTTGGAGGTATTGGACTCATTGGCTGCATTCTGAGCGGCGCATTCAGCAATGCGGTCTCCCACGATATCCAGCGCGTCTAATGCCAATAGAGACGCATGGTAGAATGCCTGCGCATCGGGATGACGCATCTGGCAATCCTGGATGAGTTGACGAATGCCACTGGTGCCGAGATGGAGGAGCCGATGGTAGTCCGGATTACCGTGTCCAATCCAGGTGCCGCCCCAACATGCGTGGGTATCGATGAGCCGTCGTTCTGCGGGAGTGAGGTTCTGGCAGACACGGAACCAGGTGGTCACCTGACGGATGTCCTCACAGAGCCCCGTCAGGGCATCCCGGTGTTGGGGATTTTCCGCAATCAGTCTGTCGTATTCATTTGGTGCGTAAACGATTCCGCTATTCGAGAGATAGTATGAGGCGCCATTGACAGGCATCGCGCCGATAGTGGGGAGCATGAAGCTCTCCGGAAAATCAACGGGGCGGTATTTTGCGGATTCTTTCAAGCCGTATGCGATGCGTTCCGCCATGGAGGCATCGAGATGCTCCATGAATGCGCGCCCGAAAGGATCCGCCTCAAATGGGTATTTATTTCTGGTCATGGGAGAAAATGTAATAAGAATCTGCGAGAATGTGTGGAAGATGACTTGATTTTCTTCCAAACTACTCTATAATGTATAAAAAGCGACCCCAATTAGGATATCCGTCAGTTGTGTCAAAACATCACTTCACATTAATTGAGCTGCTGGTCGTCATCGGGATTATTGCAATTCTTGCGGCCATGCTTTTGCCTGCATTGAGTGGCGCACGCCGAAAGGCGCGGCAGATTGCCTGCATCAACAACATGCACAACTGCGCGTTGTTCCACCTGCTTTATTCCGAGGATTACGGCGGTCATGTGGTAGCCTACTACGACCGAGAACGCCAGGGTGGCGCGGACTCCGCAGGGTGCGACAAAATTAGTAGCTGGGCGGATGTGCTGGCCGAGGGCGGATATGGCCCCGAGGATTCCCCCGTCTACCAATGCGCGGGTTACAAGCAGCCCTTGCGGGAAGCCCGCGGATATCGCGTGCGTGTTTTTGGAATGTATGTGCCGAATTACGCGGATTACAGCCAGGGAATGTATGCGAAGAAGCATATCTTCCTGGGACATTATGTGGGAACCGCGCCACACGTCCGTGGCTATCTGACCCTCAATATGGCAAATACCTCCTCCGCATTCTTGCTAAGCGACAGCGCGTCGGATGTGGATGCGCCCGCATTATCCACGGTTAAAGGCGACCAATATTTCTGCCTGTATATGAACAGCTCCATCGTACATCCCATCCAGCGCCACGGAAAGCATCTCAATATCGCCTTCATCGATGGACATACGGAACAGATGCTCCCCACGGATCTGCAGACACTGCTGAAGACTTTCAGCACGGGCACCGACGCCATGTATTCCCGAGATCCGGCCTCAATTAAGATTATTGACCAGTCCGGCGAATCCCAGATATACGAATTCTAATTGCCCCCCCAGGGCCTAAGACTCCAGACCATAAGAGTCTAGCTACAAAGAACTAGAATCCTACCCAGTTTATTCCATCAACGAATTGACCGAATTGATATATCCCGCGTAGAAACCAATGACACGCATGGCAATCTGGATGGCCACGAAGATATAGAATACCACCGGCAGTGCCTTGGCCAGCAGGAGCAACTTCGTTGATGCACGACCCGACAGCAACTTCGCCGAACGTTCGGCATACATCGGCAACTGACCGCTGATTTCTCCCGTCTGCAATAATGTCAAGACCTCATCCGGCATCTCTCTGGGCAAAGCGCCTATGGCACACGCTGAAAAGGGCTGACGGCATTCCGACTGCTTTCGCGCAATCTTCCGAAAATCGTATTGATAGAGCGTGCTATGGCAGCATCCAGCCGAGGTGTCAATGGATGCCTCCATGCCCATTCCCGCATCCTGGCATCGTCCAAAACACAGCAGGAATCTCGCGCATTCCCGCTGGAATTGCAATCCCCCGAAGAAGGGCAGGAGATTGACTACGCCAGAGACCAACATGCTATGCCGAACGGGTGCCAGCAGTTTCCAAAGCAAAAGCGCCGCCCAGGGTGCAATCGACCAGAGTATCAGGAACTGCAGGCAATCATCCGCCTTCCCCACATATCGTAACAACGTAAAAACCAACCCTGCAAAATGATACAGGAAAAGCGGATACATGAAGCCGCTGATCATTTTTGCGCGCAAGGCCTTCTGCTCGTCAAAATACTCTACCAACTGACGACAGGACTCGGGGAGATTCCCCGCCAATTCCCCTGCGTGAATCAACGCCAGCTCCATGTGGGAAAAGCAACGCTGACGACGCATGGCATCCGTCAGAGTCGCCCCCCGTTCAATGTCATCCGCCATCGCGGCCGCGACCCGTCGGAATGCCTGGGGCATCACTCCACGCAAGGCACGCACTGGCGTAAAGCCTACCTCCAGCAAGGAAAGCAACGCGGTATAAAAGAGAGTCCTGTCGTTGGCAGTCATAGAAGTTTATTCAAACAACCAGGTGGAAAGATAGCGCTCGCCAGTATCGGGCAACAACACCACAATCGTCTTCCCTGAATACGCGGGATCCTTGGACATCTCCAAGGCGGCATACAACGCCGCACCAGAGGAGATTCCCACCAGCATGCCTTCCTGGGATGCGGTGGCGCGAGCAGTTACGCCCGCATTCTCCGCCTCAACCGTCACCACCCGCGAAAGCACTGTAGTATCCAGCGCCTTGGGAATGAAGCCCGCGCCAATGCCCTGGAGCTTGTGCAACCCCGGCTTCCCGCCAGAGAGCACCGCGCTGGTATCGGGCTCCACCGCCACAATCTCCACCGCGGGATTCTTCTCCTTCAAGAAGCGCGCCACACCCGTGATGGTGCCACCCGTGCCAACTCCTGCCACAAAGGCATCCACCTTCCCGTCGGTGTCCTCCCAGATTTCGGGTCCCGTGGTCTCGTAGTGACGCTGGGGATTGGCCTGATTCTCAAATTGCTGGGGGATGATGGAATTCGGAATGGACGCGTGGAGCTCTTCGGCCTTGGCGATGGCACCGCTCATACCCTGTGCACCAGGCGTCAGAACCACCTCCGCACCGTATGCCGCCGCCAATTTGCGACGCTCCACACTCATGGTATCCGGCATCACCAGAATCATCTTGTAGCCCAGAACCGCAGAGGCCAGCGCCAACCCCACGCCCGTATTGCCGCTAGTGGGCTCAATGATGGTCCCGCCAGACTTCAACGCACCAGATCTCTCCGCCGCCCGAATCATGGCAATGCCAATGCGGTCCTTGGCAGAACCACCTGGATTGAAAAACTCCACCTTCGCCAGCACACGCGCACCACCGTGATTCAATTTCTTGATCTCAACCAACGGCGTATGACCAATCGTCTCAAGAATACTCCCAAAAATCTTGCTCATCTTCTATCTCCTAAAACACATTCGCTAACATCCTACAATTCCGAAATGAAGAAGAGGGGGCAAGGGGGATACCTCCCCCTCCTCCATTAAGCATTAAGCATCAAGCATTAAGCATTGAAAAAGCATTATTCCATCAAGAAGACCTTCGTCTGACGTGGCAGGAACTCCACGCAGCAGATGCCCTCGGCGTCCACCGAGAAGCTCTCTCCAGAAATCAAATCGGTGAGTGACTTGCATGCCCGCGGGGTACGGAGCATCTTCACCCCGCCTTCCTTCACGCAAACCGCAAAGACATTCTTCGTGGCCCAGACCTGGTCCGCCGCATCCACATACCGATGCACACCTGCCCGTGCGTATGCATTCTCCAGCAACTCACGGGGGATGTTCATGATGCCAGAGAAGACAACACACGCGTCCCCCAGCTCCCTCACGCCCATGGCGCCCAAGTCGGTCAATTTGCCGGTGGAACGGTCGGAATAATGCCCGAAAACGCGAACACCGTCCCCCTGCTCCAGCACCGCCTGGATAGTGCTGTCCTTGGATTCCTTCCAGGCTACGCCAGGCAGCGACTGCCCCAGCAAATCCATGCTCAGCCACTCGCCATCCGGGTTATCCAACACGCACAGGGAAGTGCCGCTCGCCGATACAAACCGCAAGGGCAGCCCCGTCAATGCCTGGGCACTCTCTTCCCGTGTCATGCCTGCAGGAGGAATGACGCCAGGAGTCCCCACAAAGAAGACCACACGGCCCTCGGATTTGAATTTGTCCAGGAATGCCTTGTGCTCGGGTTTCCAGCACAGACTCATGGGCATGAATATCAAACGGATGCGTTCGGGGAGATTCGCCAAATCCTGCTGAAGATAGACTTCGTAGGGCGCGCCCAGCTGGGCAATCGTCCTCTGAAGGCCTCGCACGGCGGAACCCACCTGCGTGGAAGAGAGCGTGGTCCAGTCAATGGATTCCTCATCGATAATCAACGCCACCTGCGCCACGGGCTCACGGGTATATTTCAAAGTGGTGTCATTCATCACACGCACACAATCCCTAACGCCATCGTAGAACAACTTGTCCACCTGACGCACATACCCCACATCGAACCACCACTGAGCCATGCCCGTCAGCAGGTTATGAATGGACTCCTTGGTCTGCTGGAGATAGTCGCCCCAGGTGTCATCCGGACGACCATGATGCGGATCTGCCGTGGCGCTGGTACGGATGTCGTTCTCAACAAACCAGAATTTGTTGTGGATTTGCAGAGAATCCCCCGCACCCATGCAGTAGGACATACCGTCGCCACCCGTTTGACGATAGGCATAACCCGTGGGACTGCACAGGTAATCCAGATAGGTGGATTCAAGCAATTTCCCCACGCCCAAATGACCGGAACAAAGCACACGCTTGTCACCAGACAACTCCACGAAATACCCGTAGAATGCCCCCGCCAGAAGCCTGTTCTGGGTGGCGTCCTTGATGGTCTTGCAGAATTCGTCAATGCACCCAGAGACATTTTCCGCATGATAGCGGTTGTAGTCGGCGATGCGCTGGCCGTTGGGGGCCTCGGGAGTCAGGAAGCCCGGGAAATCCGCTGCGTGGCGCTCGGGTGCAGAGGGCTGCGTCGCTGTCGCAAGAGTTACTTTGTCGTCATGCCAGGCCTTCTGCAATGCGGCATCCGTGGAATATTTTTCCTTCAGGAATGCCTTGAATGCGATTTCAGAGGCAGGGGAGTAATCCGCCACTACGCCCGAGGTAAAACCCCACTCCATCCACTCTTCGGTAGTACCGCTGGCCAGGACGAATCCCGCGATGTGATCGGCGTAGGGAGTCTGCGCCAGGAAATCCATCATCTTCCGCAGACCCTCCTTGGTGAAATCGCGCCAGGCACGGCTAGCCCAGGAGGGCACTGCCCTGCCCTGGTTCCACACGAAAATCTTCTTTTCCGCGGTTGGGTCATTCTCCTTCACCACCCAGCACATGTCGTCGGGATGATCCTGGCTCCACCAGCGGGGCGCATGCAGATACAGGCGCACAATCAACATCGCCTCGGGATTCACCGCCAGCGTATTCCGCATACGGCGATCGAACTGCTGGTAGCAGTATTGGTCGGGACCATACTGGGTCAGCATCTCCAGGTTGTAGCCACCCTCGGTGGGGGTGCTGCAGAAACCAAAGATGTTCACACCGCAGTCCGTGAAGGCCTTGATCCCCTTGGGACCTTCCGTAGTGTAGGTGGCACGCATCACACCAGGCAAGGGCTCATCATCACGAAACATGGTGGGACGACCACCAAAAGGCTTCACGGACATATTCCGGAAGGCGACATCCTTGCGGCCATGGACCTGGACCTTGAATACCGCATTCTCCAAAATCGCCTCGCCGCATTCCAGCGTCACCTCATACTCGCCATCCAACAGGAAAGGCGTCAAGACAAAAGTCTGTGGTGCCAGGCGCCAAGTACTGCCGACCTTCTCCACACCCTCCAAAGCTATCGGCAGTTCAGGCCAGGACGCATCCTTGAAGGTCGGACGAAACACCAACCGCGCCTCGGGATCGTATGGAACACGACCCTGGAAATCCGCCGTGAAACCAGGCAGATGGACCTCCGCCCCCGCAGTCATCTTCGCGGGAAAATCAAAATCCCACTGGACGGACGCCTTTGCGGAAATGTCATCCTCGCCACGCAATTCCGCAATCTGGTAGTGCATCTCCACGCCCGCAGGAATGGCCTTGGCCACGATGTCAAAACGTCCCTGGGGCTTGTAGAGTGGCACGGGAGACAAATCGCGACCGTCGCTCACTACGGTCGCGGGATTCATGTCGAAGACCAAATCATGCCACTGGCCATCCGCGGGAATTTCCTGAAGCCCAGGATAACGCCACTCATACCAGCTGCTAGTGCCAGGCACCCCCTCGCGGCTGGTCACCCAACTACCCTCAATTTTCAAGGCAGAATCACCCAGGTTCCGCATCCGAACCACGAATTTCTGGGCCGCTGTGACGCCGTTGGGACGCCAATAGAGCAACGTATACTCCACATTGTCCTTCTTGGGAATGAACTTGTAGTCAATGGCGTGGGCGTCTTTGTCGTAGGTCAAGGCACGATAGGAGAAATGTTCCTCGGCATTGAGGGGATCCCAATGCCCCTCGGTCTCAAAATAACTGGCGTTGGAACCGTCGTAGTAGGTGATGACACGGGCAGGCGACGCAACGACCACAAACGCGCAAAGGCAGAAAAATGCTAGGAATAGGCGACTCATGCTAAGATAAAATCCAGAGGTGAATGACGAGATAGAAACTGAAATAATATACCACCCAAAATAACAGCGATTTTACCCCCTCCTTCCTCTTACGTCCCCCTACTCTTCCGAATTGAAGAAAAAGGGGCAAGAACGCCCCCTCCTTATAAAAAATTGAGCATTGAGCATTGAAAATTGAGAATTAAAGAAGAGGGGGCAAGGGGGATACCTCCCCCTCCTTATAACAATTCCGAATTCCTAATTCCCAATTCCGAATTAGACTTCCACGTTCCACCCGTTTCGGTAGTATTCCCGCTTCAGCGAAATACCCTTGCCTGTGCCGTTGGCGAAGTCGTTGGTCTTGGGATTCCAGTCAAAGCCGGTGTCATAGACGTAGCTCAGGTTGCAGAGACCGCACAGAATCGCGGAACGACCACTCACCTTGGCGGGGCAAATGGTCGGCGTCCGGTCATAGCAGCTGTTGATGAAATCACCCACATGGCCATCCAGCGGCTGGAAGAGCTGCACCTTCGCCTTCGCAAGCTTGTATTTCTTCTCCAGGAGAGAAACTGCCTTGGACAGCACATCGTCCTTCTTGATGTTGATGTCCGTGCCGTAGTCCTCGCCAATTGCCTTGACCACAATCTTGCTCTTTTTGAAAGTGCCCTCCGCCACCGCCTTGCGGACCTTCTCGTCGGGCTTCACCAACCCAGTGCCTTCCCAAACCGCCAGTTTTCCCCGGTTGACGGCCACGATGCCGTTGTCGCAGTAGAAGACCGTCCCCCAGACGCCGAAGGGCCGATGGAAGAGCTCGATGTCGCCGTATTCGGCCTTGAAGAGCATCCGCATGCCGAACTGCCGCCGTCCCCCATGGAGGGGATTGGTGGAATAGGGTTCCTCGGAACGGATAATCTTGTAGGGGCCAGAAGCATCCATGTTCATGCCCCACTGGGCGATGTCCAGGTGATGCGCACCCCAGTCGCCATTGTAGCCCGTGCCGAAATCGTCGTCAAAGCGCCAGAACATGGGATAGAAGGTATTGACGCCACGAGGAGCCAGCTGGTCGGAATAGGGACGGACCTTCGCGGGACCAAGCCACATGTCCCAATCCACGCTGGGATTTGGAGCGCCCTCGGTGGCCGCATTCTCCGCCACGTCAAAGAAGCGGATGGGATGGGATGGCCCGCCCAGCTTCTCACCGCCAATGCCGTAGTTGGCATCCACGTAACGAACATTCCCCAGGAAGCCATTGCGGACAATCATCGCCGCGGTCCGGAAGATGTTCCAGCTGCGTTGCCAGGAATTGACCTGGAAAACACGGCCGTATTTCTTCTCGGCTTCCATGACCTTCCGCGCTTCGTCCACCGTGAAAGTCAGGGGCTTTTCGCAGAAGACATCCTTGCCATGCTTCATGGCCTCGACGGCGATGTATGCGTGCCAGTGGTCCGGAGTGGCGATGCCAACCACGTCAATCTTCGGATTCTTGAGAATCAGACGAAAATCCCCAACGGCCTTGCATTTCTTGTTGCCGTAGGCGTCATCCACCAGGGATTTGGCATACGCAACCCGCTCCTTGTCCACATCGCAGACAGCAACGATGTTGAATTTGCCATTGGCGATGAAGTCCTTCAGGACATCGCGTCCCTGAATGCCATTGCCAATCATGGCGAAATTCAATTTCTCGCCCTTCTTCAATTCACGATGGGGGGCGTACGCGCTAACGGCTGACTTCTTGCAGGTCATGGTGATTATCTCCTAATTGGTGCTTGGGAAATGAAATAAAACGTCTGCTATGCCTTGGGCAATTTCTGGCGAATCTCCGACAGCCGTTCCAGCGCGGCATTCAGAGTCTCGTCCTTCTTGGCAAAATGGAAGCGCGCGTAGCGGTTTTCGTTGGCGCCGATGAAACTGGAACCAGGCACCGCCCCCACGCCCACGTATTGCGCCAGAGCTTCGCAGAAATCCAGATCGCTGGCGTAGCCGAATTCAGAGACATCCACCATCACGTAATACGCACCCTGGGGAGTGTTGTGTTTCAGCCCCACCGCATCCAGACCATTCAGGAACAACTCACGCTTATGGGTGTAGGTCGCAAGCAGCCCATCGTAGTATTCCTGGGGGAAACGCAAGCCCACCACCGCGGCCTCCTGCAAGGGTGCAGGCGCACCCACGCTCAGGAAATCATGGACCTTCTTCACCACTTCCGTGATACGGGGACACGCAATCACATACCCCAGACGCCACCCCGTGATGGAATAGGTCTTGGATAGTGAACTGCAGGAAAGCGTCCGCTCCCACATCCCAGGCAAGGACGCAAAGTAGGTGTGCTTCCAGGGCGCAAAGACGATGTGCTCATAGACCTCGTCCGTCAAGACAAAGGCGTCGTATTTCTCCACCAACGCCGCAATGCACTCCAACTCCTCACGGGTAAAGACCTTCCCGCTGGGATTGGAGGGATTGCACAAAATCAACGCACGGGCGCCTTGCTTGAAGGCCGACTCCAACTCCGCCGGATCAAAATCGTAGGTCGGGGGACGCAAAGGCACGAAAATCGGCTCCGCACCCGACAGAATCGCATCCGCACCATAATTCTCGTAGAAGGGAGAAAAGACCGCCACCTTGTCACCTGGATTGATGACCGAAAGCATCGACGCAATCATCGCCTCCGTGCTGCCGCAGGTGACCACGATCTCGCTGTTCGGATCCACGGGATGACCCATGAAGCGGGATTGCTTCGCCGCCAGCGCCTCACGGAAATTCTGGGCACCCCAGGTGGTGGAATACTGGTGGAAGTCCTCATGACTGACCTCCGCCAGACGCGCCAACAACTCCGACGGCGGCGCAAAATCCGGAAACCCCTGGGAGAGATTCACAGAGCCAAATTGGTTGCAAATGCGGGTCATGCGACGGATGACCGAATCCGTAAATGTCGCGGTGCGCTTCGATAACTCTAACATCCTCTACTCCTATTCAAAAAGTGATTCCGTAATTTGACTCAATTTATGCCAAAAATGAAAATTCGCCACCTCGCGCACGCGCGTCTAGAAACTCTAGCTAGAAACTCTAGCTAGATACGCTAGCTAGAAAATCTAGATCTAG
>DCIO01000121.1:897-7929 GCA_002315885.1 Lentisphaeria bacterium UBA1724 | reverse complement strand
CGTATTGATTTCACCGTGGGCAGCGCGCTGGATCTCTTCGGCGGACCACTGCCCTACGAACAGTTGAAAGACCTCCACGACTGAGGTCGATTTTTGAGAGAAGACCAGATGGATTTCCCTGAATACAGCCATTGCCAGCTTTGTCCCCGTCAATGCGGTGCAGACCGTGCCGCTGGCAAGTTCGGTTTTTGCGGTGAGGGCGCGGAATTGCACATTGCGGCCATCGAGGCGCATTTTGGCGAAGAACCGCCGCTGGTAGGCAAAGAGGGCAGCGGGACGGTCTTTTTGACGGGGTGCTCCTGCGGGTGTTTCTTCTGCCAGAATTACCAGCTTTCCACAGAACACGTGGGGGAATTTCTGAATCTCTCCGAGGCCACCAGACGTATTCTCGCTTTGGCGGAGAAGGGCGTCCGGAATATCAATTTTGTGACTCCCGATCACTACTGGCCCCACCTGCGCGCCATCTTGAAAGAACTGCGGGCGGCGGATTGCTGGCTGCCTGTGGTCTGGAACAGCAGCGGCTACAGCACAATCCAAACCCTCGCTGAGGCATTGGACAACGGCGTGGATATCTTCTTGCCGGACTACAAATACGCCACCGCAGAACTCGCCAAGGAGTGCATGGGACGAGAGGACTATCCCGAAATCGCCTTCGAGGACATCAAATTCCTGGTGGATCGGGCGGGATTCCTGCGCCCCTTTGACGAAACCGGAGACATGCCTGCAAGCCGAGGCGTGCTGGTCCGGCACCTGGTGCTGCCTGGCGAGGTCCAGAATTCCATCCAGATTCTCGACAATCTCTACAACGAATTCGGACCCAGGTTGCCTGTCTCCGTCATGCGGCAATTCCGACCCATGCCACAGTGCTTCGCAAGAGGACGCTTCACCCGTGTGGTCTCCGATGAGGAATACCAGCAGGTGATGGACCATGTCATGGAACTGGGATTCCAGCGCATCTTCCTGCAACCCGATGCGGGGGACGAAAATTTCGTTCCGGATTTCCGTCATCAAGGCGAGGCCTTCAAGGGCAATGCCATTGCACAGGGGAGGGAATTTTAATGCTTAATGCTTGATGCTTAATGCTTAATGGAGGAGGGGGGAGGTTTCCCCCTTGCCCCCTCTTCTTCAATTCGGAATTAGGAATTTTTGTAAGGAAGGGGGAGTGTTTCCCCCTTGCCCCCTCTTCTTCAATTCGGAATTAGGAATGCGGAATTAGAAATTGTTTTTTTGTTGTAAACCAAAGGAGTTAAAGAAAATGGCTTTGAAAGCAGCAGTTTTGATGGGCAGCAATTCGGATTTGCCCAAGATCCAGGGATGCATTGACACCCTGAAGAAGTTGGGTGTGGAGACCACGGTTCGCGTGATGAGCGCACACCGCACTCCCGAGGTGGTGGCGGATTTCACGGACAACGCGATTGCCAATGGCTATGGCGTCATCATCGCTGCCGCAGGCGGTGCCGCACACCTGGCGGGCGCCGTTGCCGCGCATACTCTCCTGCCTGTCATCGGCATCCCCGTGGAAGGCGGTGCGTTCCATGGCATGGACGCGTTGCTGGCGACAGTCCAGATGCCTGGCGGCATCCCCGTCGCCACTGTGGGCGTGGGCTCCGGCGGCGCCACCAACGCGGGATTGCTGGCCGCGCAGATTCTGGCTCTGGCGGATCCCGAACTCCGGGAAAAGCTTGCCGCCGACCGTGCCGCCCGCAAGGAGAAGGTCCTGGCGGCGGATGCCGAAATCCAGGGGCTCTAGTCGTGTGCTCGGAGCGAGAGCTCCGAGATAAGTTGATGAAATTCCGCCTTACAATCCTCATGCTGCTTAGCGGCCTCCTGTTTCTTTGGGGACAGGAGGGCGTCTCCCAGCAGCTTCCCACGGAGAAGGCGGAGATCTACGCCCTGGATCCCCAGACGTTGTGGAATATCACCATGCTGGTGCGCATCTGCCATCGGGAGACCGATGCCCTGCTGGGCACTCGTGAGCTTCCCAAGCGCACCCTGGATTTCTACGCATTGGAGCGCTCCTTCTCCGAGAGTGAATTCCGTGGCAACTCCGTGGCTCTTCCCAAGTCGGAGAATGCCCAGCGGGGTATTTGGCGGGTATTCCGGGCGATGGTCCTGCGTCGCCTGCGGGAGTTGGTGGCTGACAAGCGTTTTGCGGAACCCCACGCAGTCTCCGTGGTGGCGGCGGGGTTGGCGAATCGCGTGGTCTATTGCGGGGCGGTGCGGGGATTCTATGCCCCCGATTTCAGCGTGCCCCGTGAGCAATTCCGCCAGCGGAATTATCCCTCCCTGGAGACCTTGCTGAATATGCCGGCTCCCTCCGACCAGCAGGCCATCTTCCATCTCTATATGCTCCATTCCAATCTCCTGCTGGATATCCTGGAGGGGACGACACGGGATTTCCCAGGCCTTCTGACCGCCTGGAGCCGATACGAAATCCAAGAGGGACTCTCTCCTGCGGAGGCGTTGCGGAAAGCGCTGCCCCCAGGAAGCGTGGGAGAAAATGAGTCCATGCAGGCCTGGTATGAGCGCAATGCCCTCTCGGTGGCCAATGCACGCGTCAGAAATAACTCCCCCGAGGAAATCCGCGAGAAATTGGAAGAGCAGATGACAATCTCCGTGCTCTCCGCAGATGCCCAGGACGGCATCCGACGGGTCCACCTAGAACAGGTCCCACAGATGCTGAAGGATTACAAACTGGATGACAGCGCACTGGCGGCTCTCCAGAACAACCTGGTGAAGCTGGTGTTGGCGTCACCGCCACTTTTGCAGGAGTCCATCGGGATGTATGTCTCCGCAGTGGATGCCTTCCGTCAACACGACATGCGCTTTTTCCGCGAACGCCTGCAAGCGGGCAGGGCGTCGCTGGATACCGCGATTACGCGCCAGACCACCGCAGAACGATTGCTGGATGAGGCGGAAGAAAATACCGCCAATCAGCGCCGCTTCCAGGAATGGCTGGAGATGCTGGAACTCCGTGAAGCCCTGAAGCCACTGGACCAGGCTGTCGGATTGTAAGTTAATTTTTGTAAAAATGAACAAACGCACGACTCTCATCACTCTTCTTTGCCTGGAAATGGCGATTTCGCTGATTTTGTTAATCGGGTCAGTGATTTTCACCGTGCAGGCCCCCAAGTCCCTGCCTGCCTCGGATATGGTCATGACGGCGAATCTATTGCGTCAATACGCGGATGCGGTGGATGCTCAACGGGACAACATCGACCGCTTCGGCAGCAAGAACATGCCTGCATACGCAGTCAATCTGCGGGAATTGAGCTACTTGGCGACGGATATCCAACCCCTAGTGGAATTCATGCGGCAGATTGCGGCGTTGCCTGCGGGGGAGATATTCGGCATCAAGGTCAAGCCCATGAAGGACCTGGAGGTGGCCGCTCGGGATTTGGAGGCACTCATGCCTAGAATCTCCAAGACTCTTGCCCAGACATCTACCATTTTCCGGGATTATACGAAAGAAGACCACGCCAAGCTCATCAAGGCGCTGGATTCCACTGTGATGCAGTTGCGCAACACCGCCGATACCCTGGAACTGCAGTCAAAGGAATTGCCTGGACAGATACGCATGATCGGCATGGCGCTGGTGCTGCTCACCATCGTGATGATTCTCTTCGTCACTACTCAGCTGATGCTCCTGCCACCCGAAAATCCGATGACGAAATGAAGCCACTGCCCGCCGATCAAAGCGCCGAGTTACTGATTCTTCGGAAGACGCCATTCCAAGACGACTCGATGATCGTCAATGGTGTCTCTGCCGAACATGGTCGCATGGCGTTTATTGTGCGGCTTCCCTCTCAGCGTGGCAAGAACAAGGGCGGTTTCCTGGATATCTTCCAGGTGGCACAGATGGAATACCGCCATTCGGATAGCGATATCTTCCGAGGCAAGGCGACTTCCATAAGTGCGGACTACACCGGGGTGGCGACCTCGAAGAATGGCTACGAACCCGCATGCCGTCTGGCGCGTTTCGCTTTGGCCAATACACATCCGCAGGTGCCAATCCCACAATTCTACCAGGCTCTGCAGGTGGCATTGATTCGATTGCGCGGGGATGCCTCCACTCCCGAGGCGATTCTGACCGGCGTTGGATTGGCGTTCCTGAATGAGGCGGGGTGGCTCTCTCCCGTGGAGATGGATCCCCGAAAGGCCGCGCAATGCCAAATCCTCCTGCAGATGGCCGCAGGAGGCGATATCCCACAGCTGGAACCCAAAGTCTGGAACGCACTCCTGGAGTGGACACGCTCTAGACTCCTGGATGCCGAGTGCGTAGAAATATTCTAAAATCATGTTTGCTTTTGTCTTTTTATCTGGATTACTCATCTTCGCCTTCTGGGATTGGTGGGTGTTGCAACGGGCGGTGCTGTCATTTTTGAAATGCCGGCGTCCCTGGGTGATACGTGTGTCGTTGCTCATGGATCTCCTGGTGCTCTTTCTGGTGCCTGGAGTCGTGTTGCGCCATGCGGCGTTCAGTTCTCCCATGGCGGCACGCATCCTGACCATGGGCTTCGTTGTGGAAGTCATCGGGCTATGGTTCGGTGTGATGGCATTCCTGCTGGAACTCTGGAATTTCTTCGGAAAGAAAGAATGGCATCTTTCGCCCTTGAAAGTCGTCGTGGTTTCCCTGGCGTTCTGTGTCTTTGCCATCACGCTGGGGTACTACCAGGCGATGCACCCCAGCGTAAAGCAATACGACATCGCGTTACCCACCGTGCCTGCCGATGCGGATGGCTATCGCATTCTCCTGCTGAGCGATTTGCATATCAAGCTCTTCTATCCCGAGAGCATTCTGGAGGCGGTGGACAAGGCGGTGGAGGAGCATCACCCCGATCTGATTCTCCATGCGGGGGATTTCATTGACAAGGCATCGGGGCCAGAATTGGATGATGTCATTCGTCAGCGCATCCAATGGCGGGCTCCCGATGGCTTCTATGGAGTCCTGGGAAATCACGACGGCTATGCGGGATGGCGGAGCAGCCTGGCATTCCATGGCCAGACTCCCATGACTATTCTGGGTGGACGCACGGATACCAACCGCGTCCACCCACAGGCTTGGCTTGCTCTCACGGGCATCGACGATCCCTGGATATACCGCCGAGCGCCCTGGGGACCGAAAGACGCCTTCGAAGAGGGGGATGTGGCATTCAATACAAGCAAGGAGGCCTTCGAATACCTGCGGAAAAAACTCCCCTCGCCGGAAGAAAACGCCTGCAACATCGTCCTGGCACACGACCCATCCTGGGCACGAGCGCTGCCAGAGGGCTATGACATCGCATTCTGCGGTCATACCCATGGCGGACAACTTTTCCCCTTTAATTTTGTGGTAAACTTCTCAAATAAGTTCCGTGCAAGCATCTGGCATTCATTAAGAACCGGCTTGCGGCTTTATATTTGTCGCGGTACCGGATTCTGGGGGCCGCCGTTGCGTTTTTTGGTTCCCTCGGAAATCACCCTCATCACACTGCATCACCAACCTGTCGAGGCAGGAGAATAACTATGGCAATACAGTTCTATAACTCTCTTTCCCACCGTGTGGAAGAAATGGCCCCCATCAATCCTGGTAAAGTCGGGATGTATACCTGCGGCCCCACGGTCTATAATTTCGCACATATCGGCAATTTCCGCTGCTACGCATTCGAGGATATCCTGAAGCGCACGCTGCTGGCATCCGGGATGAAGGTCCGTCATGTCATGAACCTGACGGATGTGGATGACAAGACCATCCGGGGTTCCCAGGCCGCAAAACTGCCCCTGACCCAGTTCACACGCCAGTATAAGGACGCCTTCTTCTCCGATATCAAGACCCTCCGCATGGTCCCCGCGGATGTCTATCCCGCAGCCACCGAGACCATCCCCGAGATGATTCAGCTCATCCAGACACTCTTCGACAAGGGCATCGCATACCAGGCCGAGGACAAGTCGGTCTACTTCTCCATCGAAAAGTGGCCCAAATACGGCCAGTTGGTGAAGATTGACCGGGATGCCATGCGCGTTGGCGTCCGTGTCAAGATGGACGAATACGCCAAGGACGCCATGGCGGATTTCGCGCTGTGGAAGGCCTGGGATGAGCAGGATGGCGATGTGTGGTGGGATTCTCCCTGGGGCAAGGGCCGTCCCGGTTGGCATATCGAGTGCTCCGCCATGTCCTCCAAGTATCTGGGAAAGACCTTCGATCTGCACTGCGGTGGCGTGGACAATATGTTCCCCCACCACGAGGACGAAATTGCCCAGTCCGAGGCCGCCAATGGCTGCAAGTTCGTGAATATGTGGATGCACTGCGCGCACCTGATGGTGGAAGGCCAGAAGATGTCCAAGAGCCTGGGCAATTTCTATACCCTGAAGGATATCCTGAACAAGGGCTACAGCGGCCGCGAAATCCGCTATGTGCTCATCAGCACCTACTACCGCCAGAGCCTGAATTTCTCCTTCCAGGCACTGGACGAGGCACGGGGAAATCTCCAGCGCATCGACGCATTCTCCGCGCGTCTGGCAGATGTGGCCAAGAGCGGCTCCGCGGAGCCCGTTACCGCCGAACAGCAGGCCGCATTCGACAAGGCGCGGGATGCCTTCCTGGGCGCTCTGCAGAACGACCTGAATGTCTCCGCGGGATTGGGCGTGCTCTTTGATTTCCTCCGTGACTGCAACCGCGATATGGATGCAGGGAAGTTCAGCGCAGAAGCCGCAAAGGCCGCGCAGGCGGTCCTGGCGAAGATGGACGAGGTGCTGGCGATTGTCCAGCCCGACGAAGCCGAACTGCAGATCCCCCCAGAAGTCCAGGCTCTGGCTGACGAACGCCAGGCCGCACGTGTGGCGAAGGACTGGGCCAAGGCCGATGAACTCCGCAAGGCCATCGATGCCGCAGGCTGGCTGGTCAAGGACACCCCCAAAGGACCACAGCTGATTAAGAAATAATTCGGAATTCGGCTAGGACTGTTAGGACTGTTAGGACTGTTAGGACTGGTGCATTTGGGCCCTGGAGGGGCCCGTGAAGGTAGCCCAGGGTGAACAACCCTGGGAAAATGC
>DCIO01000121.1:0-854 GCA_002315885.1 Lentisphaeria bacterium UBA1724 | reverse complement strand
TGCAAAATTTTGAAGGTTTCCGAACTATTGCAGAGATTGAAAATAGGCGTCAAATGAAAAATGGAGATTGATAGTATTTGTTGATATCCCCGATTCTTTTGGGGGAATGTCCAATTTGAGTGATGCTGTTTTCAAAAGAACAATTTAGATGTTTGTCAGCACTTGCGAAGGCCCGCCTTGAGGTGGATTGCTCTTGCCATGACTGGGACCACACCCAGCGCGTGTTGAATACCGCGCTGGAGTTGGGACGCCAGGAAGGGGCGGATCTCTCTGTGGTGACTGCCGCTGCAATTCTGCATGATATCGCGCGGCCCCAGGAGATGTCCGACCAGGGAAAGAGCGACCACGCAATTCTGGGTGCAATCCAGGCGGTGGAGATTCTCCGCCAGGAGGGCCTGGGCGACGACGCCTGGCGCGCGCACGTGGGGGACTGCATTCGAACCCACCGCTATCGTAACCGCACAGGCGAGGCGCCTGCTACCGTGGAAGCGCGGGTGCTCTACGATGCGGATAAGCTGGATTCGCTAGGCGCAATCGGTTTGGCACGGGCATTCCATTTCGCAGGCAAGACGGGCGCACGGGTCCACAATACCCGAGAAGAGGCGCTGGCGGGCAAATCCTACGGCCGAGAGGACTCCGCGTTGCGTGAATATCTGGTGAAACTACAATATCTCCCCGAGGCGATGCTGACCGCTGCGGGAAAAGATGCCGCAATCCAGCGCCATCAATTTATGGCAGAATTTTTCCAGGAACTGGACCGGGAATGCTTCTAGAAATTCTCGAAGCTCTCGCTTCGAGCACACGACAATAAGCTCCTACTTCCTATCAATTCCTAATTCCTAATTGAAAAAGGG
>DCIO01000077.1 GCA_002315885.1 Lentisphaeria bacterium UBA1724 | reverse complement strand
CCGTCCCCTGGCAGAATTTCACCACGGCGCCATTGGCGATAATCAGCCGCGTGCCATCGGGGATCCGCACCCACTCGCGGACGATATGGACTACGCCGGCTTGCCAGACCTGGTCGGATGCCAGGGTTCCTTCGTGGATGACCACAGCGGAGGAATTCAGCACCAGCACGCTGGCGGTGGCGGATTCCGGCGAGGCGAGAGAGAGTTCGTGCCAGCCATCCGCCACGGTGGTGGTATCCCACTGGGGCGCCGCGGTGGTCCAGCCGGAGGCCGCGGTGCCATCGACCTGGAGGGCGCCCGTGCTGGTTCCCGATGCGGTGGGGGAGATCCGTTCGGTGCCCGTCAGGATGGTCTCCGCGCGGTTGTCCAGTTGGATATGCGTTGTCAGGGCGGACAAATTCGAGCCCGCCAGGAGGACGCTTGCCACCAGAATCTGCAGATATGCGGAAAGTTTGTTTTTCATATCAGTGTTTTGCAAGAAGTTGGCGTGGCGTTGATGGAATTACGGCATGAGGCACACGCGGAAGCCCGTGTAGTTGTCGTTGCCTGCGGGGAAGAGGTAGTTTCTGCTGGCGGAACGGCAGTATTGCGCATCCGTGCTGCGCCAGTGTCCGCCGCGAAGCACATGGTATCCGCCCAGGGGGATACCCGTGGGATTGGTGAGCGCATCGGTGGAGTATTCTCCGTAGAAATCCAGGCACCACTCGGCCACATTTCCGTGCATGTCATAGAGTCCCCAGGTATTGGCGGTGTAGGAACCCACCTTCGTGTGCTGGGAATAACTGCCTTTTCCATCGGAGGTGTTTTGGGAGTATCTTCCTGCCGCCGCCAGGTAGGAGTCCGTTGCCACATCGCTGAGGTTATTACCCGTGTTCAAGGCGGTGGTCTTTCCTGCGCGGCATGCGAATTCCCACTGTGCTTCCGTGGGCAGGTCCAAGGCCAGGCTTGTCAAGGTCCGGAGTTTTCCCAGGAAGGAAGTGCTGTCCACGGCGTGCCCGAAAACCGGCCATCCCGCACCCAGAGTGGCGGTATTGCCGCGGATGTCGTCGTAGGAGACATTTTCCACGGGGCGTGTATCACCCGTGTATTGAGAGGGATTGCTTCCCGTAATCAGCTGATACTGTTTCTGGGTCAACTCGAAGATGCCGATGTAGTAGTCTTTCGATAGCGTCACATGATGCTGAGTCTCGTCAGCCAGACGTCCCAACTCGGTGGTGGGACTGCCCATGTCGAATTCTCCTGCGGAAATCCGTTTCAGCCAGAGTTCCGTGGTACGGCAGGTGTCGCTGGAGAGGCTGGGCGCACTTTCCGTGGTGCGGTGTGTGCCATCGGACAGGTTAATGACCAGATAGGTGCCCGTGATGGGGGCCGATACGGTGACGTCCGATACGGTGACACTGATTGCGATGTCGGTGGAATGCCCCTGGGGGAAATCCGCATCGGAGTCCCAGATGGTCTTGTATGGACCTCCGGCAGGCAGGGTGTCGCCGATGCCATCCCCGGATAGGGAGAGAATTTGGACTGCCTCGCCTCGGTCGTTGTCGTATGCCTGGAAGGCGAGCTGGATTTTCGCGTTTGCGGTGGCGCATTCCAGGGAGTAGGTGATATCCACCTTACCATTCCAGGGATTCCGCGGCACCGCAGACAAATTCACGACCTGTGCTTCCGCGGCCATCAGGCATATTGGCAACAACACAGTCAGCCAAAGATTGTTCAGTAGTTTCGACATAATGGCAAGTCCCTCTTGATGGGAATAACTCCAAAATTGACGGGCGGAAAAAGATGCCGCTCTTCCAGCGAGCTCTCTGGACCTGTAATGGAGTTACTGTATCGCATTTTCTTAAAATAAAAGCTTTGATTTTAGGGTAAAAAGTGTAGTTTTCGAGCAGAAATTTTGCCCGCCTACCGAAGGATGTCGGTAGATGGGAAACTTGTCCGAAAGTGTCTCTCCTGGAAGAATATCCCTGGGGCTTCGGGCAAACCGTCAAAAAAGGCATACGTTAGGAAATCGCGGTTCTGAATGTCATTCCGATACTAGCACTGCAATCGTTTCATCACTGGAAGTGCCGGGCTTCGGCACCGTCAAGTTCGACCTCCCCCAATACGGCGTCCAAAAACTCTGATTTCCCTTCGAACTTAAAAAAGAGGGGTATGGGGACACCTCCCCATCCTCCATTAAGCATTAAGCATCAATCATTAAGCATTATATAAAATGGCATCTCCTGTAACAATTCTCACGCCTCTCCCCGAAGAGTGGAAGGCGACCCTCGAGCCAATCTCGGAACATGACGGCATCCAGCTCATTCATCTGCATTTGGAGGCAGAACACGAACTCCCGCCTCCCCGCATGCAGTTGGGCATCAGCCAGCCAATCACGGATACCGCGAACTACTGGACCCCCGAGGACCCAGGCACACGGAACCTGAAGCCCGACTGGCTGCCGGATTTCGAAAGCAATATCGCCCGTAATGCGCCAATGTGCGCATTCCTGTCCGCCTCGGACCGCAATCGCCTGACGGTGTCGGTGTCGGAGGCACTGCGCCCCGTGCGCTTCGTCAATGGCGTCCATGAATTGGATAGCACACTGGTGTCGAAGATGGAACTCTTCTACGCACCAGAGGCACCCATGAATTCCTACGACATGGATATCCGCCTGGATAGTCGGGATATCTTCTTTGCGGATGCGATTCGGCAGGCATCGGCGTGGTTTGAGGGATATGAGCTCTATAAGCCCACCATTCCGCCCGCGGGGGCATTCGAGCCAATCTACTCCTCCTGGTATAGCTACCACCAGAATCTCTTCCAGGATGAAATCGAGGCGCAATGCGCGCTGGCGAAGCAGTTCGGTCTGAAGGGCATTATCCTGGATGACGGCTGGCAGACCGACGACAACCACTGCAGTTATGGCTTCTGTGGAGAATGGCAGGTGACAAAGCGGCGCTTCCCCGATATGCGGGCGCACGTGGCGCGTGTCCACGCCATGGGACTGCGGTATCTGCTGTGGTATTCCGTGCCTTTTGTGGGCTTCTACACGGAGGCCTATAAGAAATTCCAGGGAAAATTCGTCTACGAATCCCCCCGTCATCATGCGGGCGTGCTGGATCCGCGTTTCCCGGAAGTCCGTGAGTATCTCATCAATATCTACGAGACTGCCCTGCGGGAATGGGACTTGGATGGCCTGAAACTGGATTTCATCGACCGTATCAATTTCATTACGGATGAAGACCCCGCCGCAAAGGAAAATTACGCGGGACGGGATATCAAGTCGTTGGCGGAAGCCGTGGATGTGCTTTTGTCAGAGACCATGCGGCGCCTGAAGGCCATCAAGCCGAATCTGCTAATCGAGTTCCGCCAGCCGTATGTTGGACCCGCAATCCGCAAATACGGCAATATGTTCCGCGCAACGGATTGCCCCAATGACTATGTGGCTAACCGCGTGCGGACGATTAACTTGCGACTGACAAGCGGCTGCACCGCCGTCCATTCCGATATGTTGGAATGGCATCCCACGGAAACGCCCGAGAATGCCGCCATGCAGTTCCTGAACATCCTCTTCAGCGTGCCGCAGATTTCCGTCAAGTTGGAGGTCATTCCCCGGCCCCATCAGAAGATGCTGCGTTTCTGGCTGGATTTCTGGAGTGCCCACGCAGATACCCTCCTGAAAGGACGTCTGGTGCCCCATTCCCCCGCATTCAAGTATCCCCTCGTGGAGGCAATCGGAAAGGACGAGACCGTCGTCGCTGTCTATCAGCCCGACATGACAGTCCCCCTCCGAGCAGACAAGTGCTTCGTGGTCAATGCCACACAGGCGAATGCGCTGGTCCTGGAAGTGCAGGGCGCTCCCCGCAAGGCAAAAGTCTTCGACTGCCAGGGAACCCTTCTGCAGGAACTCACTTTGCATGAGGGACTCCACCGCATCCCCATCGCCCCCGCAGGACTCCTCTCCGCGGAATAATGGCGTGCGGCAGTATCAACCCCATGCAAATCCTCGCCGCGCCAATCCAGGAATATACCGACGCGCCATTCCGAAATGCCCACTGCCGCACTATCGGGGGCATTGACGAATACTACGCGCCTTTCATCCGATTGGAGCAGGGCGCTCTCTCTAGGCGTTCCGAAAGGGACCTCGACCCCGCCAACAACCGCTGTCCCAACATGGTCCCACAGGTGCTGGTGAAAAATGCCCAAGAGACTGCCATCCTGCTGGAAAAACTCGCCAATCTGGGATATCGGCGGGTGGATTTCAATTTCGGATGCCCCTTCCCGAAGGTGGTGAAGGCACACTACGGCGCAGGCATCCTCGCACTGCCAGAGGCCATCCGGGAAGTCATGACTGCCGCTTGCGACGATGGACGCCTCCGGTGCTCCGTCAAGCTCCGTCTGGGCATCCACGATGCCGACCAATGGCGACAGCTTCTGCCTATCCTGAATGACTTCCCACTGGAGAAAGTTGTCCTGCATCCCCGCACGGCGGAGCAACAATACGACGGCGTCCCCGACCGCACGCGCTTCGAGGAATTCCGCTCGCAATGCGCTCATCCGCTCTTCTTCAATGGGGATATCCGACAAGTCGAGGACGCCAAGGACTTGGAGGAACTCATGCTGGGACGGGGACTTCTGGCAGACCCACTCCTCCCTAGAAAACTCCGACAACTCCCGCTGCCCGCGGGACTCCTCCAGGCATTCCATGACGCATACCTGGAAGAATGCCTCAACCTCTATCAACAGCCCCTCCAAAAACTGAAACTCCTCTGGAATTACTTCCTCCCTTCCGCGGACAAACACCTCCGAAAAGCCATCCAAAAAGCCAAAGCCTTGGAGGAATACCAGACCCTGACGGAGGGTGTTTTTGAATGACGATGTCTTTCCCATGACCATGCAGAAAATCCGCTATTCCTACTTCTTTGATTTTCATACCATGGCGACTCTCCCATCCGTGGGAGAACACTTCGATGCCGAAGGCCTGTCGGGACAACTATGCGAATGCGGTGTGGATTTCCTGACTTTCCATGCCCGTTGCAACCAGGGAAACGCCTATTATCCCACGAAGGTCGGTATTCCCCATCCTGGTCTGCAACGGGATATCGTTGGTGCTCTGGCCGCCGCATGCCACCGTCATGGCATTCAATTCTCTGTCTATTTCAATGCCCATCTCAGTGACCAGGAACTCCTGGAACATCCCCAGTGGCAGGAACAGAACGCAACGCCCCCCGATTGTCACCGCGATGGACCCTTCTATCGAAAGGCATGCTATAACTCGGGCTTCGGGGAACACCTCCTCTCCATGGCGAAAGAACTCCTGACGTCATATCCCATCGATGGATTTTTCTTCGACTGCCTGGGCGCCTCCGATTGCATCTGCCCCGCCTGTAGGGCGAAGATGACCGCAGAGGGACTAAATCCCGACGACGAAACCCACCGACGGCAATTCAGCGATGCTTCCGCATACGCCCTGGCGCACCGCCTCCACGACGAACTCTCCAACCTCAAGCCCGATTTGCGCTTCTTCTTCAATGGACGGCCCTTCGAACACATGATTGGCGTGGATACCCAATGGGAGGCGGAATGCCTGCCCACCGCACCCTGGGGCGCTGGATACGAACAACTGCCCGTGATGGCGCATTTCCTGCGGACCATGGACCCGCAAAACCAGGTGCTCAATATGACGGGGCGCTTCAATGACTGGGGCGATTTCGGCAGCCTCCGCACCGCCGAAAGTCTGGAATACGATCTCTTCTACGGCGTCGCCAATGGAATGCGTCCCGATATCGGGGATCATCTCCCCCCAGACGGACGCTGGCCTGAACCCGTCTTCCAGCGCGTGAAACAGGTCTATCAGAAGCTCCAGCAATACGATCCCTGGACTCTGGACGCCGTGAACCGCCCAGAGGTTGCTGTGGTCACTCCTGACGCGAACCCATTCCGATACTACCCGAACTCGCCCGCGGTCTTTGCCGCCGTCCGCATGCTCACGGAACTGAAGGTGCAGTTCAATCTGGTGACAACTGACTCCTCCTGGGACAACTACTCCCTGCTGATCTTCCCCGACCAGGTCTCCTTTACCCCTGAAATCGCACAGCGCGTGAGAAAGCACCTGTCTTCAGGCAGAAAGGTCCTGGCCACGGGCTCCTCCGGACTCACACCCGATGGCACCAGCTTCACCCTGGATGAGGAATGGCCCGCGGTTTATCGTGGGACACTAGCCCATTCGCCACTCTATTTCATGCCCAGGGGCTCATTCGCACGGGATTTGCCCGAAATGCCTCTGGATATCCACGCCGATGGTGTCGCCGTCTCTCCACAACCAGACGCGGAAGTCTGCATGCGATGCGTGAAACCATATCTCAATGGCGGATGGGATGGCATTCGCACCAATTTCTATACCCCGCCACAAGCAGAAACCGACGAGCCATTCATTCTGCAAAACAAGAATGTCATCTACTTCAGCGCAAAGCTGTTCAGTGGTTATCATAAGGCGTCGTTGCGGGAAACGCGGCTGCTGCTCAGGAATGCTCTGGAAGCACTCATTCCACAACCCGATCTCAAAACCTGGAACCTGCCTTCCTTCGCACGGGCTTTCCTCCAATACACGCCCCGGGACTCCGCACTGGTCCATATCCTCACCTACTGCCCAGAACGACGACTCGCCTGCACACAAATCGAAGACGCACCCGCCGTCCTCGACGCCAAAATCGCCATCCGACTGAATGGACGCCACGCCAAATACGTCAAACTCCTCCCCTGTGGCACCAATCTCCCATTCTCCCAGGAAAACGACTACGCCATCGCTGTCCTCCCACCAATCAAAGGATACGCGCTGGTGGAAGTCGCCATGGGAAAATAGGCCATAACCCAAAATTGTCTGGCAAATCGCTTTTTGCCATGACTCATTTTAGAGACGCGCTATGAAGTACACAATTGTCGACATCCCCTCGTTCCAGATAATGGGTGTTTCCCGCTCTTTTTCCGTACAGGATGCCATGCAAAAGATACCGCTGTTCTGGGACGAATATTTTAACAATGGCTGGGGCGAATATGCCTGCGGACAATTCGGATATTGCTACGACGAACATCCGACAGAAGGACATTTCAAATACGCCATCGGCAACCGCTGCGATCTTGCGTCCGATGGAACACTGCATATTTTCAATCGTCCGGACCGTTCAAAGCTTCCCCAGGGATTCGAACTAATCTGAAACTTTCATTTTAGGT
>DCIO01000041.1 GCA_002315885.1 Lentisphaeria bacterium UBA1724 | reverse complement strand
GGCGGCGTGAACGCCCGTACCGCCTTCGGCCCGCATGCCATGGGCTTCTTCTTCGGGGGGGGCTTTTGGGGCCCGCATGCCATGGGCTTCTTCTTCAGGGGGGGCTTTTGGGGCGGCGTGAACGCCCGTACCGCCTTCGGCCCGCATGCCATGGGCTTCTTCTTCAGGGGGGCTTTTGGGGCGGCGTGAACGCCCGTGAAGCCGTAGGTGCGCCCCTCGTGTAGCGCGCCTGCGGCGCAAGCGAAACGAGGGGCAAAGTTTTACAAGGTTGTAAAACCATCCATTATATTATAACCATAGACTGTAAAGTTCCATTTTTGTTCAAGGTCGAACCCCCTTGGCACAGAATCTGCTAACACGCGGCAGATTTTTTCACCCCGAATTATCATCCTCCCCCCATGCGATCGAAACTTGTTTTAGCGGCATCCGAGCGTCCCCTCCCTTCTGGCGACGCCCTAGGCGCCACCGTCCTGGACCATTTTGCGGAGGACGTCTTTGACATCTCGAAGATGGCCACCTGCCTATCGAAGCCCACCTTCAAGAAACTCATGGGCACCATGCAGGGCATGCAGGCACTGGATCCCTCCATCGCGGACGAAGTCGCCTCTGCCATGAAAGCCTGGGCGGTCTCCCGTGGGGCCACCCACTACACCCACTGGTTCCAGCCCCTGACTGGCGGCACTGCGGAAAAGCACGACGCCTTTTTGGATTTCCAGGACGAGAAGGCGATTTTCGCCTTTTCCGGCAAGATGCTGACCGTCGGCGAGCCCGACGCCTCCAGCTTCCCCTCCGGCGGTCTCCGTACCACCTTCGAGGCCCGCGGCTACACCGCCTGGGATCCCACCAGCCCCGCCTTCATCAAGCGCCACTCCAATGGCGCCACCCTGTGTGTCCCCTCGGTCTTCTGCTCCTACCACGGCGAGGTCCTGGACCGCAAGACGCCGCTGCTGCGCTCCACCCAGGCGCTGAAGACCGCCGTCACCCGCCTGATGTCCGCCTTTGGCTTCCCCGTCTCACCCGTGAAAATCACCCTGGGCGCCGAGCAGGAGTATTTTCTGGTAGACAAGAAATTCTACCTCTCCCGCCCCGACCTGATTCAGAGTGGCCGTACCCTCTTTGGGGCACCACCCGCCAAGCATCAGCAGTTGGAAGACCACTACTTCGGCAGCATCCCTCCGCGCATCCTGGCCTTCATGACCGAGGTGGAGGCGGAACTCTGGAAATTGGGCATCCCCGCCAAGACCCGCCACAACGAAGCCGCCCCCGCGCAGTTCGAGCTGGCGCCCATCTTCGAGGAACTGAATCTGGCAGTAGACCACAATATGCTGGTGATGGAAGTCCTGCGTACGGTGGCCAATCGTCATGGGCTCTTCTGCCTGCTCCACGAAAAGCCCTTCGCGGGCGTCAACGGCAGCGGCAAGCACAACAACTGGTCGGTATGCTATGGCGACAAGAATCTGCTGGATCCCGGCAGCAACCCCCAGGAGAACGCCGTCTTCCTGGCAATGCTGATTGCGGTCATCCGCGCTGTGGATATGCATAGCGATATGCTTCGGGCAGTCACCAGCGGCATCGGAAACGACTGCCGACTGGGCGCCAACGAAGCCCCCCCCGCCATCATCTCCATCTTCCTGGGAGACCAGCTGAACGAGGTCATCGAACAAATCGAAAAGGGCGCGGGACGCAAGAAAACCGCCGCGGGACAGGCGCTGCGAATCGGCGTGGACTCCCTGCCAACCCTCCAGGCGGATACCACCGACCGTAACCGCACCAGCCCCTTCGCCTTCACCGGAAACAAATTCGAATTCCGCGCGCCGGGTTCCAGCCAGTCCTGCGCGGGAGTGAATATGGTCCTGAATACCATCGTCGCGGAATCCGTGGATTTCATCGCCGACAAATTGGAGAAGGCCACCAAAGAGAATTTCAATAGCGTCCTACAGGGATTGCTGAAGAGCGAAATCACCGCCCACAAGCGGGTGATCTTCAATGGCGACGGCTACAACGCCAAGTGGGTGGAGGAAGCCCGCAAGCGGGGCCTGCCGAACCTGCCCTCTACCCTGGAAGGCATCGCACCCCTGCTCTCCAGCGCAAACCAGGCACTCTTTGCCAAGTATCGCGTGTTGAACGCCACGGAAATGCGCAGCCGCTACGAAGTCTTCCAGGAGGAATACCTGCGGCGTCTGATGATCGAAGCGGGCATTGCCCAGGAAATCGCCATCAGCATGATCCGCCCCGTGGCCCTGAAGGAATACGCCAAGCTGGTCGGAGGACTTGCAGGAGACTGCCGCGCCCTCAAGCGCGCCGCCATGGAACTCTCCCAGCGCCTGGATGCCCTGGATGACGCCTGCCAGAAAATGGAGAATGCGCTGTCCAGCCAGGAACCCAAGGCGTTGCTCTCCGCCCTCCAGACCATCCGCATTGCCGTGGATGCCATGGAAAAAATCATCGATGATACCCAGTGGCCACTGCCAAAATACCGCGAGATGCTCTTTGTGTACTAGTTAGGGACATTAACTTATCCCACATGCTCGATCTACATTGCCATAGCACCGCGTCCGACGGCTCATTCACCCCCACGCAGATTGTCGAATTGGCGGAGAAGATTGGCCTGACCGCCGTCGCCCTCACCGACCACGATACCCTGGCTGGACTGGATGAATTCCGCCAGGCAGGCGAAAATGCCCGGGTGGAATGCGTCCCAGGAATCGAATTGGCCTCCCGGGATGAACAGAACGCCTTCAATGGCTATCACATCGTGGGACTCTTCCTCCAGCGCCGTTCCGATGAGATGGACGCGCTACTGGCGGATTGCGTCCGAAAGCGCTACGAACGCAATCTGGCCATCATCGAAAAATTGAATGGCTTGGGCATTCCTGTCACCGAGGAGGAAGTCAAGGCATTGGCGCATGGAGAAGTCCTGGGACGTCCCCACATCGCCCTGGCGCTGGTGAATCGCGGGATCGTCTCCTCCACCCAGGGGGCTTTCGAGCGGTTCATAGGTTCTGGAAAGGCCGCGTATGTGCGCCGGGAGTCCCCCACCCCCGCCAAGGCGATTTCCGCGATTCACTCCATGGGTGGCATCGCCATCTGGGCCCATCCCTTCACCATGGGAAACCACACCGTGCGGCAGATTCACCAATTTGCGGTGGATTTGCGGGCAGTGGGCCTGGACGGCATCGAAGTCCATTACGCCATGCACACCCAGAAGCAGGTCCAGAATGCCGCGGAAATCGCACGGGCCGTGGGACTCCTCCCCTCGGGGGGCTCGGATTTCCATGGCATGAATTTCCGGAATGTCAACCTGGGCAGTGGAACGGGCACCCTACAGGTCCCAGACCGATACCTGGAACCACTGAGACTCTGCGCCGCAAAAAAATAGCACGCCCTGTGCGCGGCAAGTTTGTTGCCGCGAAGAAAATCCCCCCATGCAAATCCGCCGTTTTTACACACCAGAGCTCACCCCGCAAGATGAGACCATCCTTCTGCCTCCCGCAGAAGCAAACCACGCCCTGCGGGTTCTGCGTCTCGGAGAAGGAGACCGCCTGCAGCTCCTGAACGGCCGCGGACTAGTAGCCGAAGCGGAAATCATGAATCTGGGTGATGCGCGGCGTCCCAAAGACGCACCCTGCCGCATCCTCTCCCGCACGGAACACCCCGCCCCCTGCCCTGACCTGACACTCTACGTGGCACCGCCCCGCGGCAAGGCATTCGACCTGGTCCTCAAGGCGGCATGCGAACTGGGCTTCACCGCTATTCAGCCTATTTTATGCGCATACGGCGTCGCCCGCCCCGATGAAGCCAG
>DCIO01000084.1:5862-5997 GCA_002315885.1 Lentisphaeria bacterium UBA1724 | reverse complement strand
AAAAAAAAAGTTCAATTTTTCCCAAAAAAGTGTGGAAATTCGCTTGAAATCTTTCGATGAAGGTTTATCTTTAGCGCCGTGCCGTGAATAACGGCGACAGCGGTTTCCGTTGCCCAATGGTGTAATGGTAGCACA
>DCIO01000084.1:1272-5756 GCA_002315885.1 Lentisphaeria bacterium UBA1724 | reverse complement strand
CGCAACCGTTCAGAGCGTAGGCCGCCCCAGCAAGATATGCTGAAGGGTGGTTTTTTGTTTTTTATCCGAGGGTATTGAACGATGTTTGAAGGCATCAAAAATCTTTTGGTCAACGATATTGGCATTGATTTGGGGACGATGAACACCCTGGTATGGGTTTCAGGACAGGGTGTGGTTTTGGACGAACCCTCATACGTGGCCATCAATGCGGATACGGGCAAAGTCCGTGCCGTGGGTAGCGAAGCCAAGCGCATGATGGCCATGACCGCCGAGCGCATCAAGGTCATCCGTCCTGTGCGTGACGGTGTCATTGCCAATGCGGAAGTCTCTGACGAGATGCTCCGCAGTTTCATCCGTCGTGCTTCTGGGCATTACAAGATCATGAAGCCCCGTGTGCTGATTGCGGTCCCCTCCGGCATTACGGAAGTCGGCATCCGCACGGTCAAAGAGAGTGCGTTGTCGGCGGGTGCCCGTGCGGTTCGTCTCGTGGAAGAGCCCTTCGCTTCCGCCGTGGGGGCTGACTTGCCCGTGGAAGAACCCGACAGCAATATGATTGTGGATATCGGTGGCGGTACCACGGAAGTCGCGGTTATCTCCCTGGGATGCATTGTCACGGGTATCAGCGATATCAATGGCGGTGATGCCATGGATGACGCGATTATCGCCTTCATGCAGAAGGAGCACAAGTTGCTGATTGGTCCCCGCACTGCGGAACAGATCAAGATTCAGATTGGCAGCGCCTATCCTCTTCCCGAACCCCTGACCCTGGAAATCAAAGGTCTGGATATGGGTAATGCAGGAGACCGTCTGCCTCGCGCAGTGACGGTCAATTCCGATGAAATCCGGGAAGCCCTGGCGACTCCCGTCAACAAGATTGTCCGTGCCATCCGTAAGACCATCGACAGCTGCCCCCCCGAAATTGCGGGACGCCTGGTGGACAATGGCATTACCCTGGCGGGAGGCGGTAGCCTCCTGCGTGGACTCTCCCAGTTGATTACCGAGAACACGGGCATTCCCACCCGTCTGGGGAAAGAGCCCCTTCGCTCCGTGGTCAACGGCACGGGAAAGTTGCTCCAGAACGCCCGGGCGCTGTTTGGACAGCCTCAGAATTCTCTGATTGGCAATGGCAACCGAGAATAAAGGTCGATATGGCCGCTACCGAAACGCGGGGGTAGGGGAGTTACTGTTTCTGGCGGTAGTCGTGCTGGGGCTGGCCTTGGGGCTTCGGGCTTGCAACTGGATCCTAAACTATAAGGCGAATGCCTCCGCGGCGGGAGATGAGGCCCCCGTGATGGCGGTGGCGTCTGTCGGTCCCCAAGCAAAAAACACCCCCCCACAGCGGCTGCGTGGAGTGATTTACCATGTCTCCGATGGGGATACGGCGGATTTTCGGCCCGATGGCGGTGGCGAGTTCCGCCTGCGTTTCTATGGCATTGACGCTCCTGAAAATTCCCAGGAATTCGGTGCAGAGGCGCGGCGTTATGCCACCCAGCGCCTCTTGAAAAAACGCGTGGAGATTGTGGTGCGAAATGAAGACCAGTATGGTCGAAAGGTCTCTACGGTCTACTTGGACGGGAAGGATTTTTGTCTGGAATTGATCGCTCAGGGATATGCCTGGCATTGGGCGAGGTATTACGACAATGCGGTATATGCCCGGGCCATGGAACAGGCCAGGACCGCGAAAGTCGGTCTTTGGGGTGCTGCGGCCGCGGCGGGACACCCTGCAATTCCCCCTTGGGAATACCGCAAGGCCCATCCGCGACGTGGAAATAAATCGAACAACTAGGAGGTCGTTGTATGAAGAAGTCTTCCATTTTCTCTCTGTTGAGTCTGGTTGCTATGCTCTTCGCGTCAATCGCTTTTGCCCAGGCAGAAGCTCCGAAGTGTGAAGAGAAGGCCACCGCGGAATGCAAAGCACCAGAAGTGGCTGTGGCCAAGCCTGCAGCGGATAGCGCAACGGCGGAGTTGGGCGTTCCTATGCGTCCCGTGATTCCTGCCCCCATCGGAAAGACTACGCCCGCGGGGTGGTTTGACGACTGGAACCGTGCCTCCGCTGAAGCCCGTCGCACCAACCGTCCCATCCTGGTGCTCTTCACGGGCTCGGATTGGTGCCCCCACTGCAAGATTCTTCGCGAGACGATTCTGGACAAGCCCGAGTTCAAGCATTTTGCCGACGAGAAGTTGATTTTGGTCTATATGGACGAGCCCTCTGACACGGAGTTGCCGTTGGCTTTGCAGCAGACCCGCAAGCAGCTCAAGCGGCTTTTGACTCCTGGCAACGGCGTTCCGACTGCCATTGTGCTTTCTCCCGCCGGTGAGCGCTGGAAGGCCATTCCGGGATATTCCGATGACTACGTCAAGGGCTTGAAGGAGTTGCTCAAAAAGCATGGTTTCTAGTATGAGGCCCGCAAAAGGCGGTTCTCATATAGATACAAATTTTTTCTTTCGCATTATCTTTACCCACTACATCAGTTGGATAATGGATAAGTCGAGCGATGCCGAATCGTAACGAAAACAACAGCAGTAACCGTGGCAAGGGGGCGGAAAGTCCCTCTTCCTGGCGGTCGTGGTACAACCACGGGGTGCTGCCCTCGTATATGCGGGAGGTGGGGACCTATTCGTTGTTGTCTCAGGAGGAGGAGGCTGCCTGGGCGAAGCAATACCGCGAGGCCCGTCAGCAGATTATGGATCTGCTCCAGGCGCATCCCCTGGTGATTGTGAAGAAATTGAAGGAGTTGCGTGACAATCCGGATCGGAAGGCCCTCGCCACGTACCTAGTATTTACGCGTTCCACAGGCGACAATCTGGAAGCGGAAGGGGAGTCGGAGGAAGACGGCGCCCTGGAGGAAGTGGATTCCGAGGTGCTGAATACCATCTTGGAGAATTCGGTTTCCTTCATTCGGGATTGCACACGTCGTAAGAAGGAGCCCCCAAAGGCGGAAGTGGAGCATTCCGGTGGTGCTACGAACACCATTGCCGAGATTATTGCTCCTTATTTGAAGAACACGGGCAAAGTGCAATTCCAGCAGCGTTTCTTTACGGATTGCGTGGAATGTTTTGTATCTGGGGATTGGGAAGAAGAGGGCCTTTCTCAAAAGGAAAAGGCACGTCTTTGTCAGGAGATGCGTGAAATCAATGACAGAGAACACCAGGCCATGAATGCCTTGGTGGAGGGCAACCTCCGGTTGGTGATTTCCGTGGCGAAGCATTTTTCCAATTCTCTCCTGTCTCTGCCAGACTTGATCCAAGAAGGGAATATCGGGTTGATACGCGCTGTGGAGACCTTTGATTGGCAACGGGGCCATCGACTCTCTACCTTCGCTTGTTACAGGATTCGCCAGGCGATTTCCCAGGCATTGAATTCCATGGGGCGACCCATTCGCATTCCTGTGAATATCCTCCGGTTGTTAAGAAAAATAAGCCGTTGCGAACAGCAGTTTATCCAGCAGAATGACGCGGAGCCGACGGAATTCCAGTTGGCCGAGTTGGTGGGGATATCCGTGCCGCGGTTGCGGGCATTACGGCGTATGGAACAGCAGCCGATTTCCCTGCAGTCCATGTCCACCGAGGACCGTGATTGGAATGACTTGCTGGCGGATTGCTCGGAGAATGTGTCGGAACATGTGAATCGCGAGGGTATCCGTGAATCCCTGCAGGTGGCGTTGGATTCCCTGAAGCCCAACGAGCGGGATGTGATTTCACGGCGTTTTGGATTGAATGGCGAGGCTCCGCAGTCTCTGGATACCATCGCCAAGAGCTATGGCCTGACCAGCGAACGTATTCGTCAGATTGAGGTGTCCGCGCTGATGAAGTTGCGCAGAAATTATGGCGGCCAGTTGACCTGATGCGGAATGGCCGATGGAGGAGTTCTGGCGATGGATGCCCAGGCGATATTTGATTTTTTCTATCCCGAGGAGACGCCCCTGAAGGCGCTGCTCTATCGGCATAGTTGCCAGGTGCGGGAGAAGGCACTGGAAATCCTGGCGCAGTCGCCGAAGCCGTTATTGATTTCGGATGTGGAGGTGGTGAAGGTGGGTGCGTTGCTTCATGATGTTGGGGTAGGGCGTTGCCATGCGCCCAGTATTCTTTGCGTTGGCGACCAGCCCTATATCACTCATGGACTGATCGGTGGCGAGCTGTTGCGAAAATATGGTTCCGAACACGGTCTTGACCTGGAGCCCTTCGCACGCATTTGTGAACGCCATACAGGCGCAGGACTCTCCAAGGAGGATATCCTCTCCCAGAAGCTCCCGCTGCCATGCAGGGATTTCCTGCCCGAGACTCCCGAGGAGAAGCTGATTTGTCTGGCGGACAAGTTCTTCTCCAAGTCCGGAGATATGCAGGAGAAGCCCTTCGCCGTGGCACGTCATTCCATGGAGAAATTCGGCCCGGAGACTCTGGCGCGATTCGATGCACTCTGTGCGCTCTTCGGGGTGAGATAGGGAAGGCCGCTGGGACCACCGGTCCTACCGGTCCTACCGGTC
>DCIO01000084.1:0-1142 GCA_002315885.1 Lentisphaeria bacterium UBA1724 | reverse complement strand
CCTACAGGTCCTACAGGTCCTACCCACAAAATACACAAAATACATAAAAGGATTTTGGAGAGAAGATGAGCATTGTCACGATAATCGGTTCTGGGATGATGGGTTCTGCGCTGGCGTTTCCTGCCCGGGAAAATGGCCACGTGGTGCGCCTGGTGGGAACGCCCTTGGATCGGGAGATTATCGACTGCGTCCGCAAGACAAATCAGCATCCCAAATTCGAGCGCCCTTTCCCTGAAGGGGTGAAGCCCTTCCAGTTTGAAGAGATGGAGAGTGCCATCCAGGGGGCGGATTTCGTGATCTGTGGCGTGAGTTCCTTCGGTGTGGAGTGGTTTGCCCAGGAAGTCCTGCCCAGGTTGCCCGATTCTCTCCCTGTGTTATCAGTCACGAAGGGCTTGATGGACCAGCCCGATGGCGCGTTGCTCTGTTATCCGCAAGTATGGCAGCAGACGCTGGACCGACTGGGAAAGACCAACGAACTCTGCGCCATCGGCGGACCTTGCACCAGCTACGAATTGGTGGCGCACGATCAGACGCTGGTGGCTTTCTGCGGAAAGAATCCCGAGACGGTGAAGAAGATGAAGGCCACCATGGAGACGGATTACTACCACGTCATCCCAACTACCGATGTCATCGGAATCGAATCCGCCGTGGCTCTGAAAAATGGCTACGCACTGGGCATCGCACTCACCATCGGACTGAACATCCGACGCTCGGGAAATGAGGACGAACTCCATTTCAATTCTCAGGCAGCGGTTTTCCTGCAGGCATCCCGCGAAATGCACAAGCTCATGCAGATGCAGGGCGCAGAGACGGAGGACAGCTACTATGTGGGAGTCGGGGACCTCTATGTCACGGTCTATGGTGGACGCACCAGGAAGGTGGGTATCCTCCTGGGAAAGGGACTGAATATCGACGAGGCACTGGATGAACTCAAAGGCGTTACCCTGGAATCCCTGGTGGTTGCCGCGCGAGTCGCAAAGGCACTCAAAATCAAGGCTGCGAAGGGCGAAGTCAATCTCATGGACTTCCCGTTGCTGATGCATGTGGACGAAATTATTACCGACCGAAAGGTGGTAAATATCCCCTGGGACGAATTCGCGAATTATCTGAGACGGTAGGGGAATTCCTTCGACGGCGGGGAC
>DCIO01000053.1 GCA_002315885.1 Lentisphaeria bacterium UBA1724 | reverse complement strand
TAAGCATTAAGCATTAAGCATTGATATCGGGATGTGCCTTGGAATAGACTTCCACCAGCTGTGCGATATCCAGGTGGGTATAGATTTGGGTCGTAGCCAGATTGGCGTGGCCAAGCATTTCCTGGACGGTCTTTAGGTCGGCGCCTGCGGCTAGGAGGTGTGTGGCAAAGGAATGGCGTAGCTTGTGGGGTGTGACCTCCGCAGGTAGTCCCGCCTCGGCTACGTAGGTCTCGAAGGCGCGCTGGACGGTGCGGGTGGTCAGGCGTTTTCCCTGGGTATTGACGAAGATCGCGCCGGGCGCGGTGGCTTCTCCGAGGCCGGCCTTTTCGCGGCAGGCGAGATATCGTGCTAGGGCTTCCTGGGCGGGTCGTCCCATCATGCAGAAGCGTTCCTTTTTGCCTTTTCCGCGGACTAGGAAGAGGTGTTCCTTGAAATGGATATCCTGCATATCGAGGCCAATTGCCTCGGAGATACGCAATCCACCCGAGTAGATGATTTCCAGGATGGCGTGGTCCCGCGTGCCCAGAAATTCGGCATCGTCATGCCTTCCGTAGGAATTCTTGCGTTCGGGTTGTGTGCTCCAGTGTCGTTCGGGAATTTCCAGGAGCTTCTTGACTTCTTCCACGGTCATGACCACGGGGAGAAGCTTGGGCTTTTTTAGTCCGCGTATCAGGTGGAATGGATCCACAGTCAGGATCTCCTCCTGTAACATATATCGGTAGAAGGAGCGCAGACTGGAGAGTTTCCGATTGACCGAGGTGGCTTTGTCACCTTGCACCGACAGTGTAGCTACGAAATGTCGTGCATCCTGCTGCGTGACTTCCGCCCAACGGCACCCCTCTTCACTGGCGATATGTGGGACTGCCAGAAGAAAATGCGCGATGTCCTGGAAATACGCCTCCGTGGTATTTTCGGAGGCCTGGCGTTCGCTTTTGAGGTATCGCATGAAGCCTTCCAGGGCGCTGTCGTGGGCGAGAATTCCCCGCTGTGCAGTCAAATCGATGTCGTTGGCGGCGTTCTTCATGCCTTAGGAAGGAAGCCTTCCAGGAAATCCACTACCTGTTTCGTGGCGTTGGGACGGGCGAATTGACCGATGGTGTCGGACATCTTCGAGATATCCTGGGGATTCGACAGCCAATTTTCAATGAATTTTGCAAAGGACTCCGGTGTGGTCTCGGATTGCACCATCAGTTTTGCGGCGCCTGCGTCCGCCAGGCATTTTGCGTTGTGATACTGGTGGTTGTCCTTGGCGGAGGGGAGGGGAATGAGCACCGCGGGCTTGCGGAAGAGCGCCAGTTCGCAGATGCTGGATGCACCCGCGCGGCAGACCACAACATCTGCGACTTGGTAGCAACGCTGGATTTCGGAATCCTTCTTGACAATCCGCGCGGCAATGCCCGCTTTTGCGCAGGATTGCTCCAGGGCGGTGTTGTCGTCTGCCCCAGTCAGAATGATGAACTGCACCGCGTTGGCGGATTGCGACAACAACGGCATCACGGCGGTGGCTAGATTGACGATGGCACGGGCGCCCTGGCTGCCGCCAAAAATCAGCATGGTCTTCTTGTCAGGGGAAAGCCCGAAGGAGGAGAGGATTTCCGCACGCTCCGCAGGCGTGGTGGCCTTTGCTGCGGCTTCCAGAATTGCTTCCCGCAGGGGCATTCCTGTGATGCAGGACGGCGTCCCTTTGGATTGCTCGGGACACGCCAGGGGTAGTGTCAATGCGATTGCGGAGGCCTTTTGGGCGAAGAGTCGGTTCGCCTGTCCCATGAAGGTATTACCTTCGTGGAGGAAGAGTGGCTTGTGGCTTTTGGGCCAGCACCAGCATGGCGCCACGGAGGTGAAGGAGCCCATGCTCAATAGCGCATCCCCCTTTAGATCCTTGAAAATCGCCTTGATGGCACGGCAGCATCCCCAGAAGCGGAAGGGAAATTTGATGAGGTCAACAATACTATGCGGGGCACGCACGCTGGGAATCTGCCGTGCGGAAAGGCCATTGGCCTCTGCGGTGGCCTGCTGTTCCGATGCCTGCTGCCCGGAAACCAAAAAGGTGACGGAATGACCGCGGGCTACGAATTCTCGCGCAATGGACAGCCCTGGATAAAAGTGACCGCCTGTGCCGCCACTGGAAATGATAATTTTCATTTGAATTGTGAATTGTGAATTATGAATGAGGAATTTAAGACTTGCAGCAATTCCTAATTCCGCATTCCTAATTCCGAATTAAAAAAAAGGGCCACGGTGGTAATTCCGTGGCCTTGTTTGCGGCGGTTTATTTCAGCCCACTGGCAATCCCAGCGTCTTGCCTTCCCAGCCCGCAGGGGCGTTGTTTGGCAAATCGCTATTGGGGTCCGATTGGATTCCAACACAGCCTGCCAGGAGTCCTAGCATGATGGTAAGGAGTGCCAATGTGAGAAATGCCTTCATGCGTCAAACTAGAAGAGTGCCAGGACCTTCAGAGCCAGCAGTTCAAACACCAATGTGGCGACCAGGCAGACGCAGCTGCCGATGACAGCGATGTCACCCAGGGTCAGGGGAGTCTTGGGGCCAGCGGGGGCCTTCTGCTTCGGAGCCTTGACGGGGGCTTCAACGGGTGCTGCGCTCTCGGGTGCTGCGGCTTGGGGATCTGCTTTCTTCTTACCGAACATCTTTATGTCCTCCTAAAATTTGTAGAATTCCTAGTCCTGCTGCAGGACGGGGCTTGCCACCAGCACGGAGTCGCCTTTCTGGATATCAGCGGCGCTGCCCTTTTCCAGGATGGCCAAAGTATTGGAGGGCATGGGACGCAGGACGCGGAGCTGGGCGATGAACTTGCCCTGGTGGAAGACGCTGAGGCGCAGGTCTTCGACCACATCGGCCTGGGTCAGGCTGATGGTCACATAACCGAACTCGGTGTTGACATCCATGACTTTACCCGTGGTGTTGGGGTCGACTTCCTCGGCGCTTGCCAGTTTCTTCACATCGTAGCTGGCGTGAGGAGTGAACTGCTCCAGCAGGGAGTTCAGGACTTCCTCGTCCTGCTGATAACGGGCCTTCCAGTTCTCGATCTCTTCCTTGGCATCCGCCAGGGCTTCCTGCAGATCGGCCTTATCGGACTCCAGGGCGTCAATGCGAGCCAGCTGAGTCTTCAACTTGCCCATATCCGCGCGGAACTGCCCGACGGCGTTCTGGTTGGCGTTGCTCTCGGTGTCGGTGAGACCCGTGCCACCCAGAGAACCCGCGGCCTTGGGGCTATCCCATGCCACGCCGGAAACCTGGGAAGTACGCAGGGTGTTGGCGAATTCACGCATCGCCTGGACCATCAGACCGTAGTTGGACTGGAGGTTGCCCAGGTTCTTGGCGCCTTCCGCAAATGCCTTCTTGTCGCCATCGGTGAAAGAACCGGTCTCGGTGATGGTGGCGGAGTAGCTACCACGGACATTCAACAGACGGAGGACCTGGTTGACCTGGGTCTTCACGGCGTTGTCACGAGCAACACGTGCCTGGACGAAGCCAACAAAGCCATCCAGTTTGCCTTCGTATTCTTTGACGTTGTTGAGGTCTTCTGCGGTGGGGGCCTTCTCGGCAGGGCACTGCAGGGGCTGAATGACCTTCTCGACCACGGTGTTCACGATGGTATCACGCTGGGCGATGACATCAGCGGAGAGATCAACCAGAGGCTTGACGGCACTTTCAGTTGCCCCAGGGATACCCTTGGTGACAGGCATGCTCAAGCTACCCTGCTCCTTGCCATTGCTGACAGTGAAGGAAACCTGGTCTTCGACACCGCTGCCGGAGTCCAGATTTCTGGCGATGGTTGAGACGGATTCAGCTAATTCTGCGTAATGTGCGGCGTATTTCTTGGACTGATTCCATTCCAAGAAGGCGAACACTGCAGCTGCGATTGCCAGCACGAGTGCAACGATACCAGCGATTTTCCCTTTCTTACTCATAGGATTAAGGAATCTCCTTAAGGTTCAATGGATGAGACTAGACAGAAATTAGTAAACATAAAAAGGTAGCCATTTATCCTTTATTTTCAAGTTCTCGCGATTACTTTTTTTCGGGTAAACGCAAAAATAGGCTTGAAAATCAAGAATTTTTGGGATAAAGGCGTCTTTTTTGTTTCATTAAAATTCGTTCGAACAGATCCTAAAAAGGATATAGAACCAATTTCCGACGGCGACCCAAATCAATGCCGGGATAGCGAAGAATGGCGCGAAAGGCACCTGTGAGAGTGTGCCGTCTTTGCGTTGTTTTGGGTTGCGCAGCATGATTAGCGCTCCGATGAATCCCAGGAGTGTTCCGCCCGCCAGGAGGTAAATGACGGCATCGGGTCCCAGGAATGCGCCAGTCATCGCCAGCATCTTGATGTCTCCGCGTCCGATGGCCTCTTCTGGGAGGTCGGTTCGGTTGCGTTGTTTTCTCCAGAGTGCCAGTGCTTTTCCGCCGAAGTAGTAGACGATCCAGAGGATGAGTGCACCCAGCAGGAGTCCCGTCAGGCAGTCGGTGAGTCCGGCCAGTCGTGGTGCGAGGTCCTGTGGGAGTCCGGAATCCAGGATTTTATCCAGGAATTTTCCGATGAGGATGCCGCCGAATTGTGGATCGTGTGTCAGGAGGACCGTGGGCCGTGAGAAGGGGAATGCGACTGCCAGGACTGCGGCGGCGATCATACTGGTGTAAGTCACCAGATTTGGTATGATGCCGTGTTCGAAGTCGATGCGTGCCAGTGAGAGAATGGTCCCCGCGAACCACCACCATCCGATAAGTGTGGAGAGTGGCAGTGCGGCTTGCCAGACTCGGACGCTGATGAGCGCGTAGAGGAGTCCCACTGCGGCTTCGCCAGCGGGGTATTTCCAGGAGATGGGCAGATGGCAGCTGCTGCATCGGCCCCCCAGGCATAGCCAGCTGATGATGGGGATATTCTCCCAGGGGCGGATGCGATGACCGCATTTCGGGCATGTGCTGGGGGGGCGTACTAGGGACATCCCCCGAGGTACACGCCATACGACCACATTCAGGAAGCTGCCAATGACAGCTCCCATGATGAATCCGATGGCCGCGACAATGAACATCCTTGCTTAGAAACCGAAGAATGCCTTGGGACGGTCGTAGGCCAGGCGCTTGGCCAGCTTCTTGGCGGTATCCAGGGACATCTGCCCGCGGTCGGCCTGGTCGCCCAGGACGCCAGCCAGAGTGCGGCGGTAGACATCGAAGCGTGAGCCGTAGGAGAGGATCTTCCGGGAATCGGAGACCATGCCCGTCATATTGCTGAAGAGGTCGATGGAGGCCCCCAATTCCAGCTGTGTCTTGATGCCGATGTAGGAGTCGTTGAGCCACCAGGCGGGGCCCAGGCAGACATTGGCGCCAAAGGCGCGGGTCAGCATGGCCAGGGTAGCGTTCTGGGCGGGGTTCATGTTGTAGAGGACCACCTTCAGGCGATTGTCAAAGCGGTTCAGCAATGGCAGAACGGGGTTGATGACCTCGATGGCGTGGTCGGAGATGTCACCGCCCACATCGGCGCCCAGGGAATCAAAGAGGGTCTTTCGGACATTGCGGACTGCGCCGTAGTGGAGCTGGAAGACCCAGCCCTTCTTGGCATCCAATTCCGCCATCTCGTTGAGGAAGTAGCCCCGGAAAGCGGCGGCCTCGGCGGAGGAGAGTGCCTCGCCTGCGCGGGCCTTCTTGAAGAGCATATCCGCCACTGCCTTGTCCAGCTGATAGGCGAAGGGTGTGGTGACGCCGTGGTCGGAGGCGATGGTGCCCAGCTTGCCCATGGCGTCGTGTGCCTGCGCTAGCACATCCAGGAAATCATCCAGGGAGTCCATGGAGCGATTCCAGCGCTTGCCCAGCTTCTCCACGTAGGCATTCCAGGTCTCCTTCTCGATATTCATGGCGTTGTCGGGACGGAAGGTGGGGCGGACGCGGCCCGCCAGGCGGCTCTTCGCCAGGATTTCGTGGTATTCCAGGGTGTCAGCGGGGTCGTCTGTGGAGCACATGGCTTCCACATTCATGGCGAGAATCAGCGACTGGGGAGAGAACTCCTTGGTCTGGAGCTTTGCCTTGGAGGCCTCCCAGATGGCGTCGGCATTCTCGGCGTTGATCTCCAGGTCGATGCCCAGGCGAGTGCGCAGATCCAGGTGGACCCACTCGTAGGTGGGGTTGCCCGCAAAGAGTTCAAAGACGCCCGCCAGGGCCTTCCACTTGTCGTAGTTGCTGGCTTCCTTGCCGGTGATCAGCTCTTCGGGAACGCCGCATTTGCGCATCAGTTCCCAGACGTAGTGGTCGGTGGATGCCTCGGCTTCCCACAAATCCTGGAACCCCCGGTCTTCGGCCAGCGCCTTCACATCGCAGTGGTTGTGGGGATCCAGAATCGGCAACGCGCCAATTCCATCGTAGATCGCCTTCGCGGAAGCTGTGGTCAACAAGTAGTCTTTGTCCAAAAATGCCATGGTGATGAATTCCTTATTGTTAAGAGATTGAGTCTCCTAGTTCCGACGGCGGGGACGCCGTCGCTACACCTTTGGGTTATTTCACAACAAACCCGACCAGTCTTCCTGGGACTGCGATTTCCTTGACGATGGTCTTGCCATCGATGAAGGGCTTCACATCCGCATTGGCGTGTGCCAGTTCCAGCATCTGCTCCTTGGAGGCAGTGGCGGGGACCATCATGCGGACGCGGGGCTTGCCGTTGATCTGGACGATGATTTCCACTTCGTCCACTGCCAGTTTGGCTTCGTCGTACTTTGGCCAGGGATGATATGCCAGGGTGTCGGTATGGCCCATGCGGCTCCAGATTTCTTCGCAGATGTGTGGCGCCATGGGGGAGAGCAACAGCACCGCGGCTTCGATGGCCTGGCGGTTGCGGTGTTCCAGCTTGGAGAACTCGTTCTGGAAGACCATCATCTGGCTGATGGCGGTGTTGTAGGAGAGGCCCTCGATGTCCTCGGTGACCTTCTTGATGGTCTGGTGCAGGACGCGCTCCTGGTCGCGGGTCATGGGCGTGTCGTCAATCTGGGACGCCACTGCGCCGGTCTCGGGATTGATGCACATCTTCCAGAAGCGATGCAGGAAGCGGTAGACGCCTTCCACACCCTGAGTGGACCAGGGCTTGACTTCGCGCAGGGGCCCCATGAACATCTCGTAGAGACGGAAGGCATCCGCGCCGTAGTCGCGAATCACATCGTCGGGATTGACCACGTTCTTCAGGGACTTGGACATCTTGGCGGGGAGGCTGGTGAGCTCTTCGCCCGTCTCCTTGTGGAAGAACTTGTTGTCGCGCTTTTCCACCAAATCATTGGGGACGAGGACGCCGCGCTGGTCCTTGTAGGAGGTGCCCAGGATCATTCCCTGGTGGATCAGGCGCTTCCAGGGCTCGGGGGTGGAGACCAGGCCCAAATCGTAGAGGACGTGGTGCCAGAAGCGGGAGTAGAGCAGGTGCAACACGGCGTGTTCTGCGCCACCCACATAGAGGTCCACGGGCATCCAGTACTTTTCCTTTTCGGGATCCCAGCCCTGCTTGTCGTTGTTGGGATCGATGTAGCGCAGGTAGTACCAGCAGGAGCCCGCCCACTGGGGCATGGTGTTGGTTTCACGGGTGCAGACCTCGCCGGTCTTGGGGTCGGTCCACTTCAGCCACTCCTTGGCGCGTGCCAGGGGGGGCTCGCCGCTTTCGGTGGGCTTGTAGTCCTCCAACTCAGGCAGGACTACGGGGAGCTGGTCCTCGGGAACCAGTCCCACGTGACCATCGGGATAGTGGACCAGCGGGAAGGGCTCGCCCCAGTAGCGCTGACGACTGAAGAGCCAGTCGCGCAGACGGAAATTGACGGTGGATTTACCCACGCCCTTCTCCTCCATCCAGGCGTTGATGGCCTTCTTGGATTCCTCCAGGTTCATGCCATTCAAGTCCAGCCCTTCGTCGTTGGCGGAGTTGTAGTGGAGGCCGTCGCCAGTCCAGCAGACATTGCCCGCCAGAACATCTTCCAGCTTGATGCCCGCCGCAGCGCAATCCGCCTCGCTGGGCTTGATGACGCAGATGATGGGCAGGTTGAATTTCTTGGCGAACTCGAAGTCACGGGTATCGTGTTCGGGGACTGCCATGATGGCGCCAGTGCCGTAGGAGGCCAGGACGTAGTCGGAAATCCAAATCGGAATCTCGTGGCCGTTGACGGGGTCGATGGCGTATGCGCCGGTGAAGACGCCCGTCTTGTCCTTGTTCAGCTCCGTGCGGTCCATATCGGACTTGTGCTTGGCGGCATCGGCGTATGCCTCAACGGCTTCCTTTTGCTCGGCGGTGGTGATTTCGGGCACCAGCTTGTGCTCGGGAGCCAGCACCATGTAGGTGGCGCCGAAGAGGGTGTCGGGACGGGTGGTGTAGACCTTGATCTTCAGGCCGTCATGACCCTTGACCTCGAAATCCACGTGGGCGCCGGTGGAACGGCCGATCCAGTTGCGTTGCATCTCCAGGGTGCCTTCGGGCCAATCCAGCCCTTCCAGACCATCCAGGAGCTTCTCGGCATATTCGGTGATCTTCAGGACCCACTGACGGATGGGCTTGCGCTCCACGGGATAATTGCCCACTTCACTGCGGCCGTTGATGACTTCCTCGTTGGCCAGGACGGTCCCCAGGGCGGGGCACCAGTTCACAGGCTGGAAGGATTCGTAGGCCAGGCCCTTCTCAAAGAGCTTGGAGAAAATCCACTGGGTCCACTTGTAGTAGTTGGGATCGCAGGTACGGATTTCCCGGTCCCAGTCAAAGGAGAAACCGAAGGCCTCCAGCTGGCGCTTGAAGGTCTTGATGTTCTTGGCGGTAGTAATCTCGGGATGGGTGCCCGTCTTCACGGCATACTGCTCGGCGGGCAGACCAAAGGCATCCCAGCCCATGGCATGGAGGACATTGTAGCCACGCATGCGCTTGTAGCGGCACCAGATGTCGCTGGCGGTGTAGCCCTCGGGATGGCCTACGTGAAGACCCGCGCCGGAGGGGTAGGGGAACATGTCCAGGACATAGACCTTCTCACGGGTCTTGTCGCAGTCCACCGCACGGAAAGTCTTGTTTTCACTCCAGTATCCCTGCCATTTCGGTTCGATTTGCGCGGGATCGTACGAATTGCAAATGAATTGGTCGCTCATAATGCGTATGTTAGATAGGGGATTAAGGCTAAATGCGTAATTCGAATAATATAGCCTATGTATCGTTTTTTCGCCCTAAAGGGCTCACACAGGACGGAAGGAACTTCCACCACCTCCGCCGCCAGGAGACCGCCCCCCCCGCGCGGCGAAATGGTCCTGTGCGCCGCGATTTTGTCGCGGCGAAATGGTTCTGTGCGCCGCGATTTTGTCGCGGCGAAATGGTCCTGTGCGCCGCGATTTTGTCGCGGCGAAGGCATTATGCGAATTTTCGGAGGACCGCGATGACCTCGTTTTCGTGGATAGGCTTTGCCAAGTGCGCGTCCATTCCCGCATCCAGTGCATCCTTCTTGTCTTCGGCGAAGGCGTTTGCGGTCATGGCGATAATCGGCAACCGGAAGTCGCTTCCCTTGGTAATTTTCCGAATGGCGCGTGTGGCCTCATAGCCATTCATGCGCGGCATCTGGATGTCCATGAGGACAAATGCGTAGTATCCAGGTGCATTCTCCTGGATTTTTCGGACAGCCACATCGCCGTCATCGGCTTCTTCCACCACCATACGGTGTCCCTGGAGCATCTCCCGCGCAATCTCGCGGTTCATTTCATTGTCCTCCACCAGCAATACCCGTTTGCCTTTCAGCATTTCCTCTGAGAGTTCCAGGATAGCGCTCTGGCTGGCATTGGTGTCGTCATTTTCTTTTCCGATGGGGAATTGGAAATGGATAGTGATGGTGGTGCCTTCCCCTTGCTGGGACTGAACGCGGATTCCCGCTCCCATGATATCGAGGATGTGCTTGACGATGGCCAGTCCCAGCCCCGTTCCCTCGATGCCGCTGACCGTGGTATTTTTTTCACGGGAGAATGGCTCGAAGAGCCGTTTCTGGAATTCCTCGGACATGCCGATGCCTGTGTCACTGATTACCGCGACGCACTCGACTTTCTCCGGGGTATCGCAGGGGTGCTGGTTGAGCTTAAAGGTGACCGTGCCATTTTGGGGCGTGTATTTGATGGCGTTGTTCAAGATGTTCAGAAGCACCTGGTTGAGGCGGAGTGTGTCTGTGATGACCACGGGATGGGGCAGTTTGTCTATCTGCGGAATCAGTTTGATACCCTTTTTCTGGGCATTCCCGCTGCAAATCACCAGCAGTCCATTTGCGATGTCATTCAAGTTACAGGCTTCCTGGCTGAGGGTGAGTTTTCCTGATTCGATGCGTGACATATCCAGAACGCCGTTGATCAGCTCCAGCAGATGCTTGCTGGATACCTCGATCTTCCCAAGGTAGTCATTGACCTTCGCAACATCGCCGATATGCTTCTGTGCCATCGCCGTGTATCCCGTGATGGCGTTCATGGGAGTACGGATGTCGTGGGACATGTTGAAGAGGAAGGAACTCTTGGCTTTGTTTGCCGCTTCGTGTTCCATGCGCTTCATGTCGGCATCCCGCTGGGCTTTTCTTGCCTCCAAGGCCATATCGCGCTCGCGCTTGAGCTGGCTGTTGAAGTATGCCATGATCAGCACCACGATGAGCAAGCCCAGGAAGATAATCAATCCCAGGATATAGCCCAACTGCGTGCCCGTCAAAATGGGCTGCTGCCTTCCAAAATTTGCCTTGTAAAGGAAGTCATTCATACGTTCGGCGGTGATTGCCTTGAAGGCCTTCGTCAGGACCTGCTGAATTTCCGGGGCGGTGCGTGGGCTGAGATAAATGGGGAAGGGCAGCATGAAATTCTGCTGGTCCACGGGTTGGAATGCCAGGGATGGGAAGGAGGTCTTTCCTGGGTGCAGCATGAGTCCGGCGGCCTGCAAGGAATCGATGGTGAAATCCGCTTCGTGGTTGGCTACCGCGCGATAGCATTCCCGCCGTGTCGGACAGAGGAGGAGCTTTCGGGAGGAATTTTCAAAATGTTCCCGCAGGAAGATGTCATTTTCTGCGATGGCGACAGTCTCTTCCTGGAGTGTAGGTCCTGTGACGGTCCCCTGTCGTCGGATGATGGCGGCCTGTGCCTGAATCGCATCGGGGATGCCTGGGAGGTGTGCAGAAGCCTGGGTGGTGGCGCCATACCCGAACCAGAGGTCGCATTCCCCAAGAATCAGCCGCTTGCGGGATTCATCTTCGGATACCGGCGGCAGGAAATGGAATCTCAGACCCGTGCTTTCACTGATTTCGTTGCATATATCCCTGATAAATCCCACTGCGGTCCCCAGGTCGTTGTCGTATTCCTTCAGGGGTGCGAGCAATGGATAGATGTCCACATTGATGGGCTTCTCATGGTTCTCTTCCAGCACCTGCAGGTCATTGGAATCAATCATCAGGGCATCCTGGTTGCCAGGGAAGAAGCGCTCGGTGAGTTTGTTTTGGAAGTCATTCTCAAAACGGTGAATCTCTGCCATGGCGCGGTTGACCTCACCGATGAGTTCGGGCTTCTTCTTGGTGGTGCAGATGTAGGTCAGTTCCGTAGGAAGCACCGCCAGAGTCGTCAAATCCTGGCTGTGACGGCTTATCAGCGAGTAAACGGCGTCAATCTTGCCTTCTTGTACTGCCTGTTCCGCTTTTTCCAGATTGTCGTAGGGGACGGGCGACCAGGAGACCTTACGGTCGTTCAGGAAGCGTGTCAAATCCAGAACGGATTTTGAGCCGCGCAGGAAGGCAATGCGTGCTTTTTGCCAGGTGTCGGGGCGGTTGGGCTTGAGGTCGCCGGTGGGGTTGGTCATGAGGCCGTAGTAGAGAGGACCGATGTCAAATTGAGAATAGTCAAAGACCTCCTGCCGTTCCGGTGTGATAATGGCACACAGCAGCACATCCGCTTGCCCTTCCGCTACATACCTCTGGGCATTGACGTAATTCGTGGGCAGTTCCTCCAGGTCCCAACCCGCCAACTTTGCGATGCGCCGGATGTATTCCAGGGTGTATCCAGAGAGGGTGCCGTCGGCATTGACTTCCGCCAAGCCGACTTCGCGATAGATGGCCGCACGGACGACCTTTCCCTGAGGAGGGACCTCCCCCAGGAAACGCTCTTTCAGGTCGCGAAGGAAGGACGCTTCGTAGAAATGGAAGTATTCCAGGCTCTCGTTCAGGGAGTAAGCGCAATGGTCGTGGCTCTTCGGCGTGGCAATGAAGAAGGGCACTGAACCGCATTGCCACACGATGTGGAATTTGTCCTTGGAGAATGCCTTGTCGGTAACCGCCAGGGATATCTCGCCTTTTTCCAGGGCATCCAGGGTCTCCTGGGTATTTCCACGGTAGGACAATTCGTAGCCTAGGCCGCGTTTCAGAAATTCCTGGAAGTATTCCGTTCGCTCCGGAAGTGTGGTCGGGAAGGCAATCCGGAGTTTTCGATAGCCCTTCCTGGAAGTTTCCGCACTGAATAGACTGGAGTTCGATTTTTCCAGCAGGTAGAGTGCGCGTTCGCCCAGAGGGAACGGTGGGAAGTCCAGCAATTCCCGTGTCTCCGCATCGTTGGGGATGCCGCAGACTAGCTCATAGTCCTCCAGGTTTTCAGGGAGTGTGTCCGTCTCGATTTCGGTGATATTGAGGCGCCAGGAGTTGTATTTCTCCAAATGCAGGAGGATTTTCTGGCAATATTGATCGACTCCAGGAATGCCACTACGCAGGACTAGTGCGTTGACCTGGCGCCCGATGAAGTGCTTCTTGACCAGCATGTTCTCCCAGGCGGGATCCTTTTCATGGAGGGTAGCCAGTGCGTTTTCGATGGCCAGCATGGTATCCTGGTGTGTCTTGAGGGCCATCAGATACCAGGGGCGGGATTCCAGTTCTTCTACGACGAGGCAGCGGTTGGTGTCGGTGTCCTGGTGTCTGGCGATGGAGTTGTTCAGGATTGCCAGATTGACTTCCTTGGACAGGAGTGCAGAGTGCACCGCCTCGTCTGTGGGGTAGAGTTTTTCGTGGTAGGAGATGTTATTTCGTTGTGCGTATGTGGCGAAGACCTCCTGCTCGTAGCTATTTTCGCGACAGGCCACAGTCGTCCCATTCCAGCGTGTGTGGGAATGGAGGTATTTTTCACCGTCCGCGGGACTGCACAGGACCTGGGTTGGCGTATAACCGATGGGTATTTTGCAGAAGCAGAATTCCTGGGAATCCCCCTCCTGGATATATGCCATGCCCAGGATGTCCAGAGTCCCTTCGGCAATCATCTGTCTTCCTTCTTCCAGGGTGAAGGGCTTGTCGATATAACTCACCCGGAAATCCGGGAGCGCCTCCTGCAATTTTGCCGTAAAATCCTGTCCGAAGGATTTTCGAGAGCCATTTTCATTGGGGAAGCCGATACGCAAGGTGGGTATCTCTTCGGCAAGAATGACCCCTGCGCCCAGCCATAATGTGAGCAGGAAAAGGATGCCTCTGACTAGAATAGTGTGCGATTTCGTCATAACTTTCAAAATCGTTCCGCAACGCGATGGCAATCTCTCTGAACAAACTTTTGAGTTAATATAGCGAAACTTTGCCAAAAAGAATGCGAGAGTCAGGGGAGACCACAAAAAACGCGAAAGAAACGAAAAGAGTTTTCAATTTTCGCGGTTCCCCCTCTTTCGCTCCTTTCGCGCCTTTCGTGGTTTCCCCTCTTTCACTCCTTTCGTGGGTAAGTGGGTAGAAAGTCGTAGGAATGTCTCTTTTTGGCGAGGTTGAAAAAAGCCTCGCGCGGATAATAGGGTTATATTATACAGAATTCGGAATCCCGATTCGGGGATTCTTTGACGGAATACGACTATGACTCTTACGAAAAAGATTTCTACTGCAAGGCTGTCCTTTGAGGGCCACGACTACGACCTCCCTGTGCTGGAAGGCGATATGGGCGAACGGGGACTGGATGTCCGCAATTTACTGAAGGATAGTGGGTTGGTCACTTTTGACCCCGGCATGGTGAATACCGCAGTCTGCGAAAGCAATATCACCTACGTGGACGGCAAGAACGGCATTCTGCGCTACCGCGGTTACGATATCGAAGACCTGGCGGAGCATTGCTCTTTCCTGGAAGTGGCCTATCTGCTGGTGCATGGCTTCCTGCCGACCCCCAGCGAATACAGCGCTTTCAGTAAGCTGATGAATCTCCATTCCATGCTCCACGAGAACATGCGGAATTTCTTCTCGCTCTATCCTGACCACGCGCACCCCATGGCGATTCTCTCGGCGATGGTGGTCTCACTCTCCACATTCTATCCCGAATTGGAGAGCGATCCCATGGAGGCAATCGATATCACGGTATCCCGACTGCTCTCCAAATTGCGCACTATCGCGGCCTTCTCCTACAAGAAATACATGGGGCATCCCATCGTCTATCCCCGCTCGGATCTGCGCTATTGCGAGAATTTCCTGAACATGATGTTCTATACGCCCGTGAATAACTACGAGCCCGATCCCGTCATCACCCGCGCATTGAACCAGCTGCTGATTCTCCACGCAGACCACGAACAGAATTGCTCGACCTCCGTGGTGCGCGCAGTGGGCTCCAGCCACGCCAATCTCTATGCCAGCATCTCCGCGGGTGTCTGCGCATTGTGGGGACCCCTCCACGGTGGCGCAAATCAGCGCGTGCTGGAAGTCCTGGAGGATGCCCTACGCAACAACATCAGCCCCAAGGCGCTGGTGGAGAAGGCGAAAGACCGCCACAGCAACTACCGACTCTACGGCTTCGGGCATCGCGTTTACAAGACCTACGATCCCCGCGCCAAGGTGGCGAAGAAGGTCTGCACACAGGTCATCAAGCACATGTCACAGAGCGACCCGCTACTGGATTACGCACAGGAACTGGAACAGGTGGCCCTGGCGGACAACTACTTCCAGGAACGCTCGCTCTATCCCAATGTGGATTTCTTCACGGGATTGGCATATCGCGCCATGGGCATCCCAGTGAATATGTTCACGGTCATGTTCGCCATCGGACGACTGCCGGGATGGATCGCACAGTGGCTGGAACAGCGCGACGGCGAAGGACAGCGCATCGTACGACCCAGGCAGCTCTATGTGGGGCCCGGCATGCGAACCGTGGAGGAAACCCTGGCTACCGACCTCTACGCCAAAAAGAAGACAAAGTAACTGCCCAAGGGTCTCAAGGGCCTCAATTCCGAATTAAAGAAGAGGGGGCAAGGGGGGAAATCTCCCCTCCTTCATTAAGCATTAAGCATCAAGCATTAAGAATTGTAAAAGATGGCCATTTTTGAAATTGATTTTCGTCCTGCCGCTCTAGTCAAGAACACCAAAGTGTTGGTTTTCTATCCGGATGGCATGCCGAAGGCGGAGTGTCCTGTTCTCTATCTGCTGCACGGTTTTACCGACGACTACAGCAATTGGCTTCGCTGGAGTTCCATTGAGCGCTACGCGGCGTTGAATGGTCTGGCGGTGGTGATGCCCGACGGCGGTACCTCCTGGTATTGCAACGAGGTGGGGCCCCTTCATTACTACGACTACATCTCGAAGGACCTGCCCCAGTTCATTCAGAATACCTTCGACATTGGCAAGGATCCCAAGAAGTGCTTCATCGGCGGTCTCTCCATGGGCGGTTACGGCGCAGCCAAAATCGGCCTGCGGAATCCCGAGAATTACGCAGGCATTGTGGCGTTCTCTGGTGCCTACGATCCCATGTGGGTCTATACGCAACACCGCCCCGTCTATGACGCGGATTTCCAGATTTATCCCTGGAAACCCGAGGATGACCCCTATCAGGTGCTGGAGAACTTCCCTGCCGAGGCACCCAAGCTGCCACTCTATCTCGCCTGCGGAACCCAGGATCCCCTCTATCCCCAGAGCACTCGCTTCCGTGATCTGGCAATCCAAAAGGGCTTCCAGGTCCAGTGGGATGAGCTGCCTTTCAATCACGAGTGGGCATTCTGGGATGTGGAAATCGAAAAGGCAATCCACTGGATGCTGAAAAAATGACCTGACGGCCATTTTTTAATTCTCAATTCTCAATTCTCAATTCTCAATTTTTTGTAAGGAGGGGGAGGTTTCCCCCTTGCCCCCTCTTGTTTTATGAGTTTTCGTCCTTGTATTGACCTCCATAATGGCCGCGTGAAGCAAATCGTCGGCGCGTCCCTTCAGGATGGCGACGACCATGCGGTGGTGGAGAATTTTGTTGCTACGGAATCCCCCGCCTGGTATGCCCGGAAGTATTTCCAGGATGGTCTGAAGGGCGGGCATGTCATCAAACTGGGTCCCGGCAATGACGATGCCGCCAGGGAAGCACTGTCGG
>DCIO01000054.1 GCA_002315885.1 Lentisphaeria bacterium UBA1724 | reverse complement strand
GCGGGGACGCCGTCGGTACACCCTCTAGTGATATAGTTTTTCTCCGATGAGTGCGGTGAAGAATGAGCCCGTGAAAAGGAGTGGTGTGGACTTGGGGAGTTGATCCGCGGAAGTGATATTTGGGATGATGTCGCGGAGCTTCAGCCCGGCGTTCTGTGCGGCTTCCTGGAGTTGTGGGAGCGCAGAACCACGTGGCGTCTCGGGGTTGGTGAGGATGAATTCCGCATTCATCTCCTTCAGACCCTCTACAATGCCCTGGACGTCCTTGCCCGGGACACTGCCTAGCACGCAAACGAATTTCATTCCGGGGTAGCAGGTGTGGATTGCCTCGGTGAGGCGTTTGGCGCTATCGCCATTGTGGGCTGCGTCCAGGATGACGGGTGGATTTTCCTGGACGAGTTCGAAGCGGGCACGGAGGCGGGGCGGTCGGAATGCCTTCCGGTCGGGGGTGAGACCCAGCACTTCCATGGCGCGCCAGGCGGACTGGAAATTCTCTTGGAGATAGGGTGGCGCGCCAGGGGAGAGCCACTGTGTGGCATCCACGGTGGTGTCGGGACGCAGGAGGGGCGCCTGGAGTTCTGCGGCGCGCTGGACGATGAACTCGTCGGCCTGTGGATAGGGCTGCTTTGAAAGGATGACGGGGGTATCCTTGCGAAGGATGCCCGCCTTTTCGTTGGCGATGGAGCAGATGTCATTCCCCAGGAGCGCCATGTGGTCGTAGCTCAAGGGGGTGATGATTGCCAGGAGCTTCTTCTCAGGATAGTTCGTGGCGTCCAGACGACCGCCAATGCCGGTTTCCAGGACAGCGTATTCCGCGCCTTTCACCTGGAAATACTGCAATGCCAGGACGGTGAAGATTTCGAAGAGGGAGGGATGCAGATCTGCCTGGCGGATCTTCTCACAGAGGGGCAGCGCCAGGGCTTCCAGGTCCTCGTAACTGGCAAGCTCGCCATCGATTTGGAAGCGCTCCCGGACGGTGTCCAGGTGTGGGCTGGAAAAGACACCGCAGGAGTGTCCCGATGCGGTGATCAACGCCGCGGTGAGGTAGCTGGTGGTGCCTTTGCCTTTGGTCCCCGCGATATGGACCAGCTTCAGGCCCTTCTCGGGATGCCCCGCGGCGGCAGCCAGGGGATAGAGGCGGTCCAGGGTGTAGTTGCCCATGTCGTGCTGCTTGCCGACATCTTTCTCCAAGTCAAAGAATTCCTGGAAAATCTTGAAGAAGGCCTCCTCACGGGAGGCATCGAAATCTTGAAGCATTTTCTTTCCCTCGCGCACTTTTTCTCGCGCTGAAGCGCTCGCACAGGACTTTTTCTCGCGCTAAAGCGCTCGCACAGGACAGAAGGGTTTTCTTGGCATCCAGGGGGGCGGGGGGAGGCTCACAATTCCTTTCCGTTCTGTGTGGCCCTTCCTGCTGGCGCAGGTGCTGGGCTATTCCGTCCTGTGTGAGCCCTTTAGGGCGAAAAATTTGATCGGGTTAAAAATGTAGTACCACCATCTGGTGGCAGGTGAATTCGTCGATGGTGAAGGAGATGGAGCCGTCGGGGTTCTTCTGGAAAGGCAGGTCCTTGCCCTGGGGTTCCAGAGTGATGGAGGCGACAGGTGCCTTGGGGCGGAAGGTCACCTTGGTGCCGCGTAGAGGCATGAGCTCCTCGATGACGATGCCGTTGCCCCAGAGACCGATGCCATTCACCGTCTTGTCACCGCCTCGTGGGACCACATTGGCGTAGAGCAGATGGATGACGGTACGCTTTTCGGCATCCTGGTCCATGACGCTGATGCGTGCGGTGGAGGGCAGGTTACTGGTGAGGCGCGGGGTGTCTCCCAGAGCCAGCTTGACCATCTTTCGGAGGTATTCCGCCATGGGGACGCATCCCCAGCCCTTGTAGATGGTGAATACGGGGTGCGCGAAGTAGGTGATGTTGCCGTATTGGATGGCGGAGGAGAAGCCACTGGCCTCTGGCTTGTAGGGTGTGTGCTGGTGAGAGCAGAAGTGGTCGTGGTCCGTGCGGTTGAAGTAGGGATCGTAGATGTCCCCCAGAGACTTGGCCTTGGTGGCTTTCACGCGCTGGCTGGGGAAGTACATCACCATGGGGGAATCCACGTCAGTGCCCTGCAATTCGGGGATGGGCAGCATGTAGTCGATCTTGTAGGGGCTCTCGCCGCCGAATTCCGCGCCCATGTCGAAGAGGGGCTTCCCATCGGCGTCCAGGCCGCTCTTTCCGGAGAGCATCAGATGTCCGCCCTGGGCCAGATACTGATCCAGTCGCGCCTTGAGTTCCGCGGGAATCAGGATGTCGTCCGGCAGAATGATGAGCTTGTATTGGGAGAAATCCGTTGCTTCCGTGTCGATGATGTCAAAGAGGAAATGGCCTTCCAGGAGCACGCGCCCCGCGCCGATGTCGCCGTGGAGTTCCCAGCTGGAATTGCGTTCCACCGCGGCTTTGGAGAGAATCGCGATTTCCGCTACATTGCGGACGTTGTCGCACCAGGCTTCCTTCTCCTCCACTTCCTGGTAGGCGCGACCGATGATGCGGTAGGTGGAGGAATCCAGCTTCCCGCAGGGATGGAGCTGATCGCCGATGGAGGACTTGGCGCCGTAGGCCAGCATCGCCGCGCATTCGTAGCGCAGGGCGTTGGGATTCTTGTAGCCGCCGAATTCGCCCCAGGAGGTGTGGAACTTGCCCGTCATGCCCAGGTAGTCAAAGGGCAGGGTGTGGACATATTTGGCGGAGAGTGCAAAGTGGTCGTAGCCCCAGCCACCCGTGGGCAGGGACTCCAGCTCCAGATGGCTGAAATACTTGTTCAGGATTTCACGCTTGCCAGGGGTGACATGCCCCGAGTTGTGGAAGATGGGCATGTTGGGGTCGATGTCACGCACCGCCGCGGTGGTCATGCGGTAGTAGCGCTCCAGACCCATCTCGGCCACCTTCTGGCGGTCGGCGGCACTGTGGGGATCCATGCCGTTCTTTCGCATGATTTCCATGCAGTAGGGGCACGCGCAGGGCGCCTGGTTGATGATGTCCAGGAAAATGCCGTCGCAATTGGGGTAGTCCCGCACGACTTCCTTGATTTCCTCGCAGAGATAATCCACGTAGGGTGAGTTGAAGCACGCTTTGTGGAAGCCCGCATCCAGGTTGCTTTGGGCGTATGTCTTGCCGGTCTGCTCGTCAATGGGGATATAATTCCATTCGGGGTGCTGGTCCAGCATGTTGTTGTCCAATCCAGCGGAAATATAGATGGGCGCATTGACATTAATTTCCTTGCATGCGTCGAATTGTGCGCGCAGGAGGTCGAAAGTCAAATTCGGGTGGCGGTTGCCCACCTTGGTGTTGTTGTAGTGCCAGCCGTGATGGCACTTGGCGAAGATGGTGATGGAATTCACATGGGCGTCCTTCAGGGTCTTCTGCCATTCTTCTTTGTTGAAGGCGGCCCCAATGCCGGGAATCTGGCCAGAAGTATGGAAATCCAGGTGGACTTGACGGAAACGAAGATGATGCATAGTCATTTTTGTAAGTTTTCTGTTGGATTTGCGTATAGAAAAGGTAAACCTGGATAAAATAATCTCATCCTCAGGAATTGTATTCAACGACTGTACCTTTGCTTCGTGGAAAATCATCCACTTTCTTCCGTAACAATCCCGATTTTCTTCTTGCAGAACTGACCGCGCGGATTAGATTAACGCAGTTTACAAAATTTCCGTGTGCCCGTAGCTCAATTGGATAGAGCGACAGCCTCCGGAGCTGTAGGTTACAGGTTCGAACCCTGCCGGGCATACCAATCACAAGCTCTTGCGAATGAATCATTAGCAAGGGCTTGTTTTTTTTGTGTCAATGCATAGAATGTATGATTTTGTAGGGACGAATGCGGGAATTATTGAGTATTCCAGTTATTGATGGAATATTTGTGCTAGGTGGACATGCAATTTGTTTTTTTCGGAAAGAAAAGCAAGAAATCGCAATGAATATCCGGGAATGGGATAGGGCAACCCGTGGTTATGAGAATAGATTAACCACGCTGTTTCTCTTATGCAAGTGTTTTGCACAAGCCATATCATCGAATTAAACAAGGATTGAAAAATGCTTCGTTTTGGTTTTGCCAAGGAGGATATCACTCCCAGACGCGGAATTCCCCTGTGCGGATATTTCGAGCCCCGTCCCAACACTGGCGTTCTGGACCCACTGCAGCTGCGCGCTGCCATCTTCGAGTGTAACGGCGTTGTCACGGGCATTGTCAGCTTTGACCTTTGTGAATTGGACCGGAAGGTTGTCCAGCGCTTCCAGGCCGCCATTTCCGCCGCGGGGTTGGATTTTGCGAACCGCTTGCTTTTCTGCGCCACCCATACCCACACGGGGCCGTATACCGCGCCATTGTTCGATGGTCCCATGGACGAACAGTATATCCAGATGCTGGTGGACAAGACCGTCTATGCGGTCTCCAATGCATTTGGCAGTCTTTCGGAAGCGGAGTTGTTGACCACGACCACCAGTTGTTCGAATCTGGCCTTCAATCGTCGTTTCTGGATGAAAGACGGCTCGGTGCTCACCAATCCCGGGAAGCTCAATCCCGATATCGTCAAGCCGGAGGGCGGCATTGCCCCGGAGATTCCCATTTTGGCAGTCAAGCAGGGCGGTCGTTTTCAGTTGCTGGTGGCCAGCATCTCGAACCACACCGACACGGTTGGCGGGAATATGGTTTCCGCAGACTGGCCGGGTCGTATGGAACGAGAGATCCAGAATGCCGTGGGTTACGATTTGCCCGTGATCATGCTTCTTGCGGCCCAGGGGAATATCAACCATTTCAATGTGTCGAATAGCGTGAACCAGACCAACTACGGCGAGGCATGCAGAATCGGCAAGGGATACGCTTCGGTGATTCTCTCACAGCTGTATGCCTTGCAACCGATTGTAGTGAATGAAATCCGGGTGGATGCCCAGGAATTGGAGGTGCCATATTATCGTGTGACCGACCAGGAGTATGCCGACGCTAAGGCGGTGGTCCAGGCTTTGGAAGCCAAGAAGACCGCGGGTGCGGATGACCTGACCAGCGAGGGCATCGCCAAGGGCAATTCCTTCGTGAAGCTCTTCTTCGCCAAGGCATTGATTGAGAATCGGGAGAAGCCCATCCTGGAAAAGCGCTTCGAAGAGATGATTTCCCTGAAATTTGGCGATGTTCTGGGGATTGTCTCCATTCCTGCGGAGCCCTTCATTGAACTCCAGCAGGCCATCAAGAGCGACTCGCCTTTCAAGATGACCATGGTGGCGGCGCTGGGCATGGGCGCCTTCGGATATATCGGCATGCCGGAGGTCTATTCCCGCGCCGGCGGCTACGAGACCAAGCCTTTCCGGACTTCACCCGCACACGACGTGGCACCGAAGATCATCCAGACGGCAATCGACCTCCTGAAACGATAGGGGAGCTGCTGAGCCACGAATCAGTCAAGAAGCGTCTTCAGTCGTTCGATCATATTTTCCGCGATACGGTAAGCCCCCAGGTCGTTGGGGTGTAGTCCGTCCACGGTGGCTTCGGTATGGTCTTCGCCCAGGAAGTCCTGGCAATTCCACCAGAAGAGGTGTTTGTCGTGTTCCTGCATTTTGTGGACGAACTTTTGTTGTTCCTCCATGATTTCCAGTCGTTTGGCTTCGGAGAGAGTCAGGGTATCGTTATCCCAGACTTTGTTTCCGTGGAGGACCACGATGGGCACTTCGGGGTGTGCGTCTCGGATTGTCTGGATGAAGGCGGGTTCCAGGTCCCGGACCCGGTCGATTCCCGCGTTACGGTCTCCCTCGACGAAGACCACGCAGGGATTTTTCACTGCGGCGGTGTATTTTGCCAGCACTGGTTCGAATCGGCTGGAACCCGAGAAGCCCAGGTTGACCATATCCAGATTGAAGTGCCGGGCGATGATATTCATGTATGCCCGTCCGGGCCGTGAGACACAGGCGCCCTGGACGGTGCTGCCGCCGTAAATGACGATGCGCTTGTGGGAAGCCCAGGGCGTGGGCGGGGCGATTTGCGCTTCTTCTTCCACGCCGATGCGAATGGAGCGAATGCCGCCATAGAGTGGCAGATTCAGCAGGCAGTCCCGCCATTGCGGGGGCGTGGAGAGCCGCAGCAGTTCCGCCTGTCCCTTGTATGTGCCGATTTCCATTCGCAGGACGCCGGAGGTCTTCCAGTGTCCTGGTTCTCCGGTATAGAGGTCGATGCCGCTGGCGCCCGTGGGTGCGAAATGCCACATTGCGGCGAAGGGGCAGTTTCCGAAATCCACATCCACGAGGATGCGGTTGGCGTTTGTTCGGAATGCGATGGTGCCTCCTGTGGTATTCCAGCGCAGATCATTCACAGCAGAGGGCAGGGCTGGGTCGTCGGGCAGACGGCGATATACGCCATCCTGGGCAAACCAGGCTAGACCACCCACGCGAAATGGTGCGGACGCGGGGTCGTACCAGGCGATGCCCTCTGCACAGACGCAAGGGATTGCCATGTTCTTGTCAATGGCGGAAATATCTTTCATTTTTGATGCCTAGAAATTCTATTCTTTGCATTCGGTGATGGATACGTTGTCGAACCAGACCGTTCCTCCGCAGTACCAGTTCCAGAGTCCCAGGGTGCATTTGACGGTGCCGTCGGCGTCCACATCCTTGTCGTCGGTGGAGAAGGTGAATTCCTGTCGGGTCCACTCCAGGTCGCTTTGGATGCGATTCTGTGGCAGTCCGAATTGCTTTCCGCCCGCATAGATGTATGCGCCCACACCGGCACTGTTGGGCTCTTCCACGCCAGTCAGATCCAGTCCCTGTGCGCGAATGTAGTAGCTCAGGGTGTATTTGGTATTTGCCTTCCCGCGGAAAGTCTGTCCCACCGCGCAACGGACATTGGGGGTGTTGATGATGCGTAGCGCGGCGCCCGAGGTGATGAAGATCTCGTTGTCCAGGGTGACATCCTTTGCCAGGTCGTCGGTCTGGGATTTCCAGGGATTCCAGGCTGTGGGGCGTGTGTTCTCGAAGCCCAGGTTGAAATCGCCATTGATGAGGAGGTTTTCTGCGGGGGTATTGGAGATTGTCCCCCAGCGTGCGGTCTCCTTGAAGGAATTTCCTTCCGAGGGGCTCCACTGATAGAGCTCATCGATTTTCTTGGTCACGCGATGGCGTCCGAAATTGACGGGGATGGGCTGGCTGAAATCGACGCCTCCCAGTGCGCTCTTGGGGATGGTCACCTTTGCCCGCCAGCGCTCTTGTCCGCGATGTGTCTCCACCACTGCCTGGCTATCCCAGGAGAGGTCTTCCTTGTCGCCATCGTATGCGCTATCCAACAACGACCCCCTCGAATTGAAGACAATCTGGTAGAATTTTGCGCGGTCGCCAGTGGGTGCGATGAAGAACTCGAAATCGCTGTCCTCCCAGCAGTTCCCGTCCCGGTCGCTGGCGGGGCATTTTGCCCGGATGGTGGCCATCTGGGGTTCCTGGCAGACCACATCCAGATAGAGCTTCTCCGCGTCCTCAGTCAGGGTGACGCGGGTGGATACCTCTGCGCTGACGCCCTTGCAGGGACGCAGGAAAATCTCCTCACCCAGCGCGGCCTTCCATTGTTTGAAGCCCTGTGTCTTGAGGAAATGCGCGTTCCGTGCGGCCACAATCGGGCCATGGAATTCCTGGCGCATATAGCGGATGCGCGCCAGGCACTCGGGATCATCGGATGCCGCGGTTTCTGCCTGGTCCAGGAGCGCATTGAGCCTGTCCATCTTTTCCTGGCTGTAGATTTCCTTCCAGACCAGATTGATGTCGGGGATGACGGCGATGGGGCCCAGGGAGGTGTTCTTGACGTTCCCCAGGATCTTATTGCACCAGAGGTCCTCCACGGTGTTGAAGTATTCCTTCATCATGGGAGCACCTGCACCATACATACCCGTGTAGTATTTGTCCAGCAGTTCGTCCACATCGATGTCGTTGTTCCATGCCACGTGTGAGAAGACGTAGTCGTTGAGGTGAGTGAAGGTGAAGAAGTCGGTTTCCTCCTCCAGGAATACGCCTTTGATGTAGTCCTTCACCATCTGGAAATACTTTCCGTTGTGACGGTGCATGATGGCGGGGATGCCCACCATGGCGGCCTTGCCCATGGCCTTCCCAGGGTATGTCCAGATGTAGACCTTCTTGTGTAGCTTGTCAATCCAATGCTGGAGGATGCTCAGTTCGTTCTCCCAGTCGTCATGATGGGCCTGGCCTGGCAGGGCGACCATGACCTCGATGTTTTCCGGCAAATCGCATTTCGGCGGTTCCCGCAGAGGCGAGTATGCCATCTGAGTCACGATGCCATCGATGCCTTCCGCGGTCAGGCGTCGAGCCATGTCCGCCGTGAATTTCCAGAGCATTTCGTTGATGGCGTCTGCGGCGGCAGCGCGTGTTTCCTCGGGGGTCCCGTCCTGGTAGAATCGTGCTCCTGGGGCGATTTTGGCGCATTGGTCACAGCAGCAGTAGTAGAACCAATCCTGTGGCATCACATTCACATATTTTCGGTCGAAGGCATTGACTTCCCAGTGTTTCAGGCCTCGTGTGGCGGCGGGTTGTCCCGTCAGATACGCCTTGAGGTCCTGGTAGATTTCTTCCCGGAGTTGGGGGTTGGAGTAGCAGATGTGTCCTGGATGTTTGTTCTCGGGGTCGCTATGGCGTCGTCCATCGGGCATCAGTGCGAAATACTCCGGGTGTTCCTTTGCGTAGCGTTCCACCAGATGCATATAGACCAACCCGTGTCCGAAGGGAATTCGATTGATGGAATATCGGCTGGCCAGGACCTGCCGATACAACGCCTTCACACCCAATTCATCCAGGGTCTCCGTGGCGCTGGTCATGGGGAAGCCCGGGTTGTTGAGGCTCAGCGAGCGGAAGTCGAAATCCGGCGACTCCTGGATTTGGATGACGGGCGGCAATGCCAGGTATCCGCGACTGGGCAGGCTCTGTCCCAACTCCGAGGGATATGCGAAAATGCAGTCTGCGAAGCGTTCCAGGAAGTCATACATGGCGCTGATGGTGCCCCGGGAGAACCACATCATATAGAAATTGCTTTGGGGAGTCTTCTTCTGGTCGTCCAGTCCGCACAGGAACAGCAGATTTCCCTGGCGTCGGATGTAGTAGCCTTCCGGGGGGAGCGCTGCCACATCCAGGCCATTCTCCGCGGCCAAGTTTCCTGCCCCCAGCACGATGGTGAGGGCGTTGCCGGATGGGGCGGTCACAACCGGCGGCTTGGCACCCAGGATTTTCTCCAGATAGCCCTGGAAGACAGGCACAAGCCACTCGCGCAGCAAGGGTTGCTGACCATCCACCAGCAACTCCACCTCCGAAATCTTCTCGGGCTCACCCTCGATGCGTGTCACACGGAAGGGATTCTCGGCGTGATACGTCAAGCCGACGAAAAGGAATACGATGAAAAGAATGCGGAGGAGTTTCATAGTGAGAGGAGGTAGAGTGGTTGGAAAAAGAATGGGGCTGATGTCGAAAGAGGTGTTTGGCTCAGCCCCATTGGAATGATGCCGGATGCTTAGTTGGCGAAGTAGTTATGGCTGTAGTAGCCCAGGCCCGCCGTGAGGACGCAGTGCCACTTGTGGCTGTTCTTCACGCCGCTGCCGTTGGTGCCGTAGTAGGTCTGGCCCTGCAGAGAGTATTCCTTGTCGAAGACATCCAGGAATTGAGCGGGGCTCTGATAAGAGCTCACGTGTCCGTCAATGAATGCGAAGTTACCGCTGTTGCCGTGGGCGCCCAGGTAGTAGCAGGTGGCAGTATTGCTGGAGTTGGAGACATTCACAGGCTTGCATACTGCATCAAATCGGTGGTTTGGCGACGGTTTTTCGTGGGAGCAGGTGGCTTTCGATGCGTGTTTTCACCTGGTTATGTTTTCCTTCGAGTCGGTTTAGGAGGAGTGTGATAGCGGAGTTAGCCATTTCCTGCAGTGGTGTTTCCACGGTAGTCAGTCCCAGTGGTTTACCGAATCGGTCGTTATCCCATCCGCAGACGGAGACATCTTCGGGGACTCTGAGATTCATTGCGTTGAGCAGTGAGAGGAGTGAAACCGCGGTGATGTCCGAGATGCAAGCGTATGCGGTGATTTGTGGATTTTCCCTGCGGTGTTTTCGGAAGGGTTCTTCGGGGATATCGCCGTCGCTTTGGGCGATTCTCAGGACGTTGTTGGGGTATCGTTTTTGGAAAGTGACCAGTCTTCCGTCCAGGGGATCCCAGTCTCTTGCAGACCAGACGAGGAAAATCTCTCGATGCCCCAGGCTTTCCAGGTAATCCAATTCTTCGTTCATGCCCACGGAGAAATCGCAGAAGATGGTGTTTTCCGTGCCAGGTTTCGGGGGATGACGACTGCAGAAGACCACGGGCACATCCACATTTTCAGGAGAGAGGAAGTCCGCAAAGGTCTGATTCACGATGACGCCACAGCAGCTGTTCTGCAACAACGCCTTGAAAGACGCCTGGGTGGCGTCCGTGTCGCCTTGGCCGTAGGCCATCAGCGTCTGGTAGTTGCGCTTCTCCAATTCGTCATGGAAAAGCACCATCTGGCGCTGACGGGTCTCGTTGCGCATGTCACCGCCGATGTACCCAATCATTCGCGTCTTGCTGGTACGAAGACTCCGGGCAATGGGATTCGGACGATATCCCAGACGTTCAATCGCTTCCCGTATGCGCTGACGGGTGTCATCCTTCATGTGGCCAGTGTCATGATGATTCAGATACATGGACACCAAGGCACAGGATACACCCGCGGCTTCTGCTACATCTTTTAGGCGGGGAAGCATTAAGGGGACTCCATTAACAACCAGGTTAAACGATTTACAGGATTGCGAAACATCGCTAATGTAGCACTGTTTTCCTTTTTTTCCCCTTTTGGGATTATGGAATGAAAAAATAATGCCGTCATAGAATGTGCTCTTATATTTGACTTTGTTCTGTAAACTTTAGATTCACTTATCTTACCCCCATCATGGAACAGGAAAAGAAATACGATTTTTTGAAGCGGATGGCTGTGGTTCACCAGCCGAATCGTCGTGACGACGGGCTTCTGCCGGAGCCCGACGAGGTTGTGCTGGAGAGCGGTTGGCGGATTGTGTATGAGGTTGGTGCGTCGCCTCTCGTGGTTCGTGCCGCATACGATTTTCAGGATTATCTCTCTGTCAGCATGGGGGTGGAGGTTTCTGTTATCGCGGAGGAGTGTCCCGTTTCCCAGGCGAAGACACTGCTTTTGCGGATTGATTCCGGGGTGGAACTCCCCCGTGGTGGTTTCCGCTGCCAGGTCTCCCAGGGGAAGGGCGTTGTGTTGGCTGCCTGTGACGAGCGTGGCATCTGGGCGGGGACGCTCCATTGGGAAGATGTGATGAACCTGCGTGAGGCGCCCTATCTCAAGCTTGGCGAGAGCGAGCGCAGGCCGTTGGTTCGGATGCGGAGTGTCCATTCGGGATGCGGGTTTGACGATTTTCCCGACTGGCAGCTCAACGCCATCGCCCACGGTGGCTTCACGGCAATTGACCTCTTTGTGCGGGCTCCGAATCAATCTGCCGTGGGCGACTGCGATATCAACGACTTGATTGACCGCGCTAACAGCTTCGGCCTGGACGTGATGCTCTACAGCTATCTGTCCAGCTACAAACACCCCGATGATGCTGATGCGGAGGAATTTTTCGACAGCGTCTACGGCGAGATCTTCCGTCGTCATCCAGGATTTGCGGGTATCCATCTGGTTGGCGAGTCCCTGGAATTCCCCAGCAAGGACCCCCATACCTCGGGGCAGCGCTGGAATGAAAGCGTGCGTGACGGCATTCCGGACACCCGTCCCAGCCCGGGATGGTATCCCTGCTACGACTATCCCGACTACATCAAGCGCATTGTGGAGGCGGTTCACAAAGTCAAGCCCGAGGCGGAGGTCATCCTGAATACCTACAACTGGGGATGGGCGCCCGCGGAACTCCGGGAGGAATTCCTGAGGAGGCTCCCGAAGGAGATTACCATCCAAACCACCTACGATATCTTCAAGTTCAATGACGTGGAGGGGCTGAGTTGTCCCACAATGGACTATAGCATATCCGCCGCTGATCCCGGTTATTACTTTACCAGCGAGGTGGAAGCCGCCAAGGCTGCGGGTGTCCAGCACATCCGTGTCACCAGCAATCTGGCGGGCATGACCTGGGATTTCGGTTGCGTGCCTTATGTGCCGGTCTTCCAACGTTGGCGTCATCGCATGGAAGTCCTCAAGGAATACGTTCAGAAGTCGCCGGTGGACAGTTTCTACGACAACCACCACTACGGCTGGTGGCCCTGCGTGTGCAACGATCTGGAGAAGGAGATTTTCGCCTCCGATGGGGCGGTGGATTTGGATGAGTTCCTGTATCGCTGTGCTGTGCGGGATTATGGAAGGCAGGCCGCCGAGACGGTGGTCAAGGTCTGGGGGCAGTGGAGTGATGCGATGGATTTCTACGTGGGTTCCAACGAAGATCAATATGGTCCCTGGCGGGTGGGGCCTGCGTATCCCTTCATTTTCCAACCCAATATTTCCCGTACCATGAGTGCCAAGGAAATCTCGTTTCCCACCTCGGATAACGCCATATTCGGCGGTCGCATTGTGAAGACCTTCTACACGCCATACGAGAACATCAACCAGTCCCCAGGACCACTGCGCTATCCCCGTGAGTTGCGGAAATTGTCGAAGATGGAAACACAGTGGCGGGAGGCGAACGACCTGTTGGAGTCCGCACTGCCGCTGATGGATGAGCGCAAGCGCGAAAATGGCGAACGGTTGCTCAATCTGGGCAAATTCATGCTGTGCTTCATTCGTACTACCATGAACATCAAGGCGTGGTGGCTGCTCAATATGAAACTCCAGAATCAGACGGAACGGGAGCCGATGCTGGGGATTCTGGATGAGATTGAGGCGCTGGCGCAGAAGGAAATCGCCAATGTGAAGTCCGCGATGCCTCTGGTAGCGCAGGACTCACGATTGGGCTGGGAACCCAGCATGGAATACGTCTGCGATCCCTGGCACCTGGAATGGAAACTCCGGCAGATGGAGAGCGCACTCCGGGAGGTCGATGCCTATCGGAAGATGGTACGGCTGTAGGGAACCGCGGAAAGCGCGGAACACAACCAAATGGTATCTGGCTAAGGATGTGTAAGGGGGACCGTCAGGTCCCCGTAGGTGCCGTCCCTCGTGTAGCGGGCGTCAGCCCAGCGAAACGAGGGACTTTCCAGAACCGCGGAAGGCGCGGAAGTCTTGCTCATTCAAAAATATTCCGGATTTTCTGGTGCGCGCGGGCGTGGTGTGATTAAGTTAAGGCAGGTGCCACGCCTTTGACTGGGGCATGAATTTACGAGTGCTTGCTGTGGTGCGTAAGGAGTAAATAATGAAAAAGTTGCTTGTTTTGGCTTTTGCCGTCATCGGTCTTGTCACTTTTGCGTTTGCGGGAGACTCCTCGCCGATTGGCATTGCTCTTTTGGATCCCGTCCAGTATCCCGAGAACACCTGCGATGTGGCGGGTTTGCGGCTGAATCTCCTATATGGTCGCGTGAATAACAGCTATGGCTTGACGCTGGGTATTGCCAACGCGGCAAATGGCGAGGAAAAGGGCCTCACGGTGGGCGCGGTCAACTACACGGGGCAGGACTTCACGGGGTTCCAGTGGGGGTATGTGGACATCGTCTCCGGCAATTTCACGGGTTGGCAGGACGGCTGGTTCGCCTATACCAAGGGGGATTTCAAGGGGCTCCAGGCGGGTCTGGTGGCCGTGATTTCTGGAAAGTGCACGGGCGTGCAGTTGGATATCATCGGTGTCAACGACGCTCTCAGCGGTCTTCATGCGGGTTTCGTCAACTACAGCGGCTATCTGTATGGCATGCACCTGGGTTTCTTGAATATGGCTGAGGAATTCCACGGCTTCCAGTTGGGACTGGTGAATTTCACCCAAAAGGCACGGGGTGTCCAGGTTGGCATCATCAACATTATCACCGAAAGCCCCTTGTGCTTCTTCCCCATCATCAACGCCCATTTCTGATGAGGTAATGCTGGGGGCTTGAGGCCTCAAGGGACTCAAGCCCCTCTTCATCGTTTGTTTCGAAACATTATATCCAAAAATGAAAAAAATCGCTTTCTTCTGTCTGTTGTTTTTCTGTGGCATCCTCTTTGCCCAGGATGGTTCCAATGTGATTTACAATGGTGACTTCCAGGAAAGCAATGTGGATTTTGTCAACGGCTGGAGTATCAACGCTTCTCCTGAGACATTGGTGAAATTTGACGCGGAAGGCGATTGCTATCTATCGATACAGGGTAGTCCGGATCCCAAGGTGGAAGTCAAGTCCCGTCAGCGTGGGTTGACGCTGGTGCCTGGGGAGAACTACAAGCTCTCTGCGCGGATTCGCACCAGCGGTTTTTCCGCGGAGAATGGCTCCATTGTCCTGATCAACAAGGGGTGGTTTGCCTCGGAAGGCCTGAAGTCGCTTCCCGCGGACACGGATGGCTGGCAGACACTGGAGACAGTGTTCCCGTGTCCCGACTCCTCTGATACCTCCCAGTACGAGATTGTTATTCTGACCATTGCCCAGAAGGGACGCCTGGAGGTCACGGATGTATCCCTGGTGCCGTTGACGGGGAAGGGCATTTTCGGAAGCCGTCTCCCCGCAATTACCCCCATGACCAGCAAGACGCGGCTGATTCCCTGGACGCCTAGTTTCAACGAAGTCCCCCTGAAGAACCCCGTCATCTCCTTTGTATGGTATGGCGGTCCCGTCAAGGGCTTCAAGCCGGAGAAACACCATATCCGTGCGGTGGTGCCCGCAGTGAATTTCACCTCCGAGGAGATTGCATTTACGGAAGGCGTGCCCTTCCAGGTGAATCTGTCGGGCGTTTCCGCGGGCTTGCAGACAATCACCATGCAGGTGGAAGATGCGGATGGCAAGCCTGTCTACCAGGAGTCCTTCCTGGTGAATCTGCGGGATATCCCCACGGTCGCGGAGTCCACCCAGGGAGTGCGACTGAACAACCTGGTGACGGAGTTGGTGAATGCCCCCGTGACTGCGGGGCAAGAGATTCCCGTGGTGACTTGCCATGACCAGTGGCTCTATATCACCCTCATGAATTCTGCCCAGAAGGAGTTCAGCGTGATGCTGGATGGAGTGGATGTGACTGACAAGGTGACGGGACTCCCCGAGGCATTCCGTATGGTCCCCGCAGGACGGCATACGGTTTCCGCAACCTGTGAAGGAACCATGGTTGTCCGTGTGGTCCCGGAGCTCTTCTCCTGCGGAATGCTGGAGGGGCCGAAGGTCACGGAATTCCCCCCATTCGATTGGGAGTTCGCCAAAAAGTGGGCGCTTCCTGCGGTCAATTCCTGCAACCGTGGTTTCCCCGCCGAGGAAATTCTCCAGGCAAACCGTGAAAGCGGACGTGTCTGGACGGGGAATCTGAATGCGGTGACGCCCCCCAGCGTCCAGGAAATGACACGACGGATGGACGAGACACTACCGAAGGTCCTCGCCAAATTCGATGGGGTCTCCGCGGACGAGCTCTTCTACGATTTTGCGGCGGAATGCGACAACTACTGCCAGGCGCTGAAAAAATACGACTACGATCGTTCCAAGCTCTTCTATACCTGGGTGACCAACATGCCCCGCCAGAAGGTGCTGGATACGGATTTCATCGCCACTACCATGAATGCGTCCCACGGACGGGGACGGCTCCTTCGTGAGGCATACATCCCCGCCAACGCATTGACCGAGGCCGAGGCCCGGGCGGATGCGGAGAAGGATATGCTGCTCTTCTTCCAGCTCTCCAAGGAACTCTATCCCGATTACATGCGCCGCGCGGGATTTATCCTGGGCAATTTCAATCAGCTGAATGTGATTACCCTGGAACACCGCCCACAGGTGGACTACAAATACTATCTGGATATGCAGATGAACATCCTGGCAAATGACCCGCTTTTCGATGGACTGGGCATGACGGGCTACTGGGGCACCCACTACTGCGACGAGGAGATGTATCGCTGGTCACACGCACTCCTGCGGCACTACGCCGTGGAAGGCAAGACCGCCATGCTCTCCGAGGAATACGGCTTCTCATATCTGCCAGGACATATCACCAACAACGATTTCGAGGATGGCCTGAATGGCTGGACGGTGGAGGCCGCCGAAGAGGGTTCCGTTACTACGGCGTCTTTCAAGGGGTATCACGATGCGAATCAGGACCGCTGGGGTGAAATCCCCAATGGTGTCGGTGATTCCTTCTGCGTGATGCACGCGGTGGAGGGCAAGCCAAACCGTGTCTCACAGGTGGCGACTGGGCTAGTTCCCGGCAAGCAGTATATGCTGCTTTTCTCCGTGGGGGACTACGATGACCTGAAAGCACAGCGCTTCAATCCCCGAAAAGTGGGCTTCCAGGCAATCCTGGAGGAGGCGGAAATCAACGAGTCCTTCGTCTTCGTGGATGGGCGTGAGAAGGGCAACTACGAGCGCAACAACGGCGTCGCACGGCAGAATCTCCACCGCATCATCTTCACCCCGAAGAGCGACCAGGTGAAGATCACCTTCACGGATGAGACGGCGACTCCCGGCGAAAACCTGATGTTCAATTACGTCCAGCTCAAGCCCTTCTTCCCAAAAGGGGAATACTAGTCCACAAAATAGCTGACTATTTTGCGGACTGTATTGTGGACAGTGTGGTTGGCAACGATAAAATGCGAGTGAAGTTAGCTATCTTATTTCTTTTCGGTGTGGTCCTTGCTCCACTGTGGAGTCGGGCGATGTCGGAGACGCCGTCGGAACCACCGCAGGTGGAACTCCGGGGCGCCTGGATTCATTCGCCCACGGGTGTGGCGGACTGGGGATGGGACAAGACGGTGAAGACCCTGTCGGACAACGGCTTCAATGCACTCTTCGCCAATCTCTCCTGGACGGTCACTAGCGACTACCCCAGCCAGGTCTCCGTGCCTGTGAAGAAGAATGCCGACGGCTCCATACGGGATTGCCTGCAGGAGTGCCTGGATGCCTGCCAGAAATACGGCGTGCAGTTGCACGTGTGGGTGGTGGTGTGCAATATGGGCGAGCATACTCCCGAAAAGATTCGCGCCACCTACCGCGAGGCAAAACGCACCCAGGTGGACGCGGAAGGAAAGGCCTCCGATTATCTGGCGCCACAACTGTATGAAAACCAGAAACTTCTCCAGGATGTCCTGAAAGAGTTGGTGACGAAGTATGCCGTGGATGGCGTCCACCTGGATTACATCCGGTATCCCTTTGGCAAATACGATTGCTCCGAACAGGCACGGACGGATTTTGAGGCATCTCTGGGGCGGAGTGTGGAGAATTGGCCTGAGGAAATCCTTCCGAAGGGCGCTTTGCGTGGGGAATACCGCCAGTGGTGTCGGGACAATATCACAGCGATGCTGCGTGGCGCCCGCGAGGCGGTGAAGGCGGTGAATCCGAAGATACAGCTTTCCGTGGCGGTCTATGGTCATTGGCCCAGCGCCAAGGAGTCCGTCGCCCAGGATGCGGAGGCCTGGGTGGACGAAGGGTTGGTGGATTTCCTCTGTCCCATGAACTACAGCGGGAAACCCCAGGAGGCGTCGTCATGGTTGCAACAACAGCAGGCCATCATCCAGGGAAGAGTGCCGATTTATTCGGGGCTGGCGAACTACATGTGCGAGGATATCGAAGCGCTGAAAAAGGAAATCCAGGATACCCGCGTCCTGGGGGCGGATGGTTTTATCTGCTTCCAATACAAGGGGATTTTTGCAGAGGAATGGCTGGCACTGCTGGGAGAGGAACTCACACACGAATCCGCGGTGGCACCCGTGGCATACGGACAACCACGACCGGATTTCCAATGGAACGGCGGCGGGAAGCGACCAATCCCATGGCTCCTCTTCTGGGAAGAGTCGGATTACAAGATGCTGGAGTGCAGAATTACCTTCACCGACAAAATGAAACTCCCAATGCAGGGACTCCATGTGTGGTTGCTGCGAGATGGAAAACATTGCGATGCACCCTTCCACTATCAGTGGGAGGAACGGACACTCGTCTTGAAATTCCGCCCAGAAACCGGCGGATATTACCGCTGGAGGCTGACAGTCCCCGATGACGGAGTCTTCTTCTCTCCTACAAAATACATCGATTGATCCACAAAAACATCCGAAAAGATACAGAAGGATTTTCTGCGGTAGGGTTATATTAACATCGTTTACAATTTTTGGTTCTTGTTGTCATAAGTTGTCGTAACGACATTTACTTTTCAAGGAGTTTTTACAATGGCTCGTTCTGCTCGTAAGTTGAAGATTGGTTTCATTGGTGGCGGCAATCGTGGCCCTGGTCTGCAGGATTTGATTCTGGAGATGGAGGATGTGGAGATCATCGCGGTCTGTGAACTCTACCAGGATCGTCTTGACGCCATGGTTAAACGTTGCACCGACAAGGGCAAGAAGGCCCCCAAGGCATATCTGGATTATCTGGATTTGCTGGACGAGAATATGGAGAAGTTGGACTGCGTCATCGCTCCGACTGCGTGGGAGAGCCATGTGGAGATCGCGGTGGCCTGCATGTCCCGTGGCATTCCTGTTGGCTTCGAGGTGGGTGGCGCCTATTCCATCGACGACTGCTGGCAGTTGGTGCGCGTGAGCGAGGCCAGCGGCACTCCCTGCATGATGCTGGAGAACTGCTGCTATGGCCGTCCCGAGATGGCTGTTTTGAAGATGGTGCGCGAGGGGCTCTTCGGCGAAGTGGTGCACTGCGAAGGCGGCTACCACCACGACCTGCGCTCCGAAATCTGCATGGGCATCGAGAACCGCCACTATCGTCTCCGCAATTTCAAGACCCGCAATGGCGAGCTCTATCCCACCCACGAGTTGGGCCCCATCTGCAAGTGGCTGAATGTGAACCGCGGTAACCGCATGCTCTCTCTGACCGCCACCTCCTCCAAAGCGGTGGGATTGAATGCCTGGGCGAAGGAGCACCGCGGCGCTGACGATCCCCTGGCTACCTTCAAGTTCAATGAAGGCGACATCGTGACCACCGTCATCAAGTGCGCCAACGGCGAGACCATCGTCCTGACCCACGATTGCTCCCTCCATCGTCCCTATTCCCGTGGCAATGTGATCCAGGGCACCAAGGGCATCTACATGGAAGACAAGAACGCCATGTCCGTGGAAGGCATTTCCGAGGTCCGCGAGGGCTGGGATCCCGATACCTGGACTCCCATGGAAGAAATCTACAAGAACCACGAGCATCCTCTCTGGAAAAAATTCCAGGATGCGGGTGTCAAGGGCGGTCACGGCGGCATGGATTATCTGGTGCTGCGGGCCTTCTTGGAAGCCGTCCGCGATGGCAAGGCCATGCCCATCGATGTCTATGACAGCGCCGCCTGGATGGCCATCACCCCCCTCTCCGAGGAGTCCATCGCCTGCGGTTCCGCACCCGTGGCAATTCCCGATTTCACCAACGGCCTGTGGGTGATGGACCGCCCCTACGAGAAGGGCACCTACTGCCTGGAAGAGGTCTGCAAGCCCGGAAATCTGTAAACCAATTCTCAATTCTCAATGATTGCGCCTTTCTGGGCTATGGCCCTAATTGGGGAAAACAGCGAGAGATAAAATTCATGCGAGTCGCATTCTTTTCCGACGTCCACGGCGTCCCCGCCACACTGAAGCAGTTCTTTGCCCAGGCAGACCGCCTTGGGGCGACGTTGCTTGTTTTCATGGGTGACGCACTCTATCATGGCCCTCGGAATGGCGTGCCGGTCACATACGATCCCAAGGAAGTCGCGGCGCTATTGAACTCCCGCAAGGACGAAATTCTGGCGGTGAAGGGCAATTGCGACTGCGACGTGGATCAGATGCTCCTGGATTTTCCGATTATGTCCGAGTATTCCCAGCTGATGGTGGGTGACCGGCGGTTCTTCCTGACCCACGGTCACCTCTTCCATCGGGATTATCTGCCTCCACTGCCCAAGGGCGCGGTATTTGTCCAGGGACACACGCATATTCCTGCCCTGGAGGAACTCTCAGACGGTATCACATATCTCAATCCCGGCTCCATCAGCCTGCCCAAGGGCGGCGCACCACAGACTTTCGCTTTCTTCGACGGGGAAAATATCACCCTCCGACGCCTGGAAGACGGATGCGTCTTTCTCAATGCTTAATGCTTGATGCTTAATGCTTAATGTAGGAGGGGGAGGTGTCCCCCTTGCCCCTTCTTTTTTATCGTGTGGGGGCGTCCAGGAATTGTTTGACGAGGTGGTCGCCGAATGCCTTTGCCATATTCAGGTATGCGGGATAGACTTCGTCGGGGACGCGTTCATAGACGAATTCCCAGGTCCAGTCGCCAGTGTAGCCTGCTTTTCGCAGCGTCTTGACCACGTCTTCCCAGGGGATTGAGCCGAAATAGGCGGGTTTGTGCAGATCCCATCCGCAGTTGTCGTGGATGTGTGTGCAGACTACGTATGGCGCCAGTTTTTCCAGATTCAGGATGTAGTCCTTTTCGCGGCAGGAGACATTCAGGTGTCCCGTGTCCAGGCAACACCCGATGCCTGTGCCAGGAAAGCTGTTAATGACCGCCAGGACTTCCTCCGGATAGGAGGTATAGCGGCTGCGTATCCCTGAATTCAGGTCCTCTTCAAAAAGATTCTCCACCGCCAGACGGATGCCGTGCTTTTGGCAGAGCTCCATGATGGGAGTCAGGTATTCCACCGTATGCCTCAACACATCTTCCTGGTCGAACGTCCCCTCTGGGCGGTATTCGTCCGCATGGATGACCATGAATTTCGCGCCGATGGCCGCGCTGGCCAGGACACTCCGTACCGCGGCTTTCGGAAATTCCTGGAAGCCATTCTTCTGATAACGGAAGAAGGGACAGTGGGTCTGATGGACAGTCATGCCCTTGGATTCAATGACCTCACGCTGCCTCTTGGCAGTCTCCAGATAATCATCTTCCTTGATGGGGGGAAGGTAGTCCAGGTGCATGATGCCAGCGTTGCGGCAGAGCTCCAGGGATTCCTCCAAGGAACGACGCTCCGTTGCATTGCGACGAATCATGACAAAATCCAAATTGATCGACTGTTCCATAATGTTGGTCTTGGGGGACGAATGAATCCCGAATGCCGTCCTCTTTTTTTTGTGTATTTTGTGTGTTTTGCGGACGTATGAATTCCTAATTCCTCATTCCTCATTCCTCATTGAAAGAAGTGCTTCCTGGAATTTCTTTGCCAGGCTGACCAGGCGGTCTTCGTAGAAGGGGATGTTCTCGTCCCGGAGATTCTGGTCGATTTCTTCTTCCAGTTTGCTGTTTCCCACGACGGAGACGCTCTTCTTGGCGCCTGTGACGTAGTATTTCAGTCCGTCGCCTGGCTTGAAGTCCTGTTTGGAACGCGCCGCCAATTCATAGACCGCAGAGCGCTTTCCTTTGCCGCTGGACAGGGCTTTTTTGTAGGAGTCCACGGTCTGGGTGAGGTTCTCCTTTCGCAGAAAATCCGCCAGGGGCAGCGTGTGGGAACGGATATTATCCCGATAGGCTTCGATGAGCGGCGTCAAGTCCTTTACGCCGTCTTTTAGGATTGCGCTCACGGCTTCCTCGATGAAGCGCCGCAGGAATGCCTCCAGGCCGCGGGAACGCAATGCCGCGCCGTGGAGGGAAATTCGCCCATTTTCTTCCAGCAGTGCGTAGTTCTTGCTCTTGTAGGAGAACATGGCCTGGTAGATGCCATCCAGTTCGATTTCGATGCCATCGGGCAACTCCTGCTGGATTTTTTCACGCATCTGTGTGGGAGTGATTCCTTCCGGTGGCACGAAGTAGATGCCATCGGTATCCATTTCCAGGATAATTGCCTTGGCGGCCTCCAGGTGAGTACGCATCTCTGTCAGGATGTCCCGTCCTGTGGCGGTGACCTTCTGGGCCAGCGCGTAGTCATTGAAGGAGCCCTGCGCGAAGCCCAGATAGCCGTAGAAGGAGTTGATGAGTATCTTGAAGCTGTTCTGCAAGGCGGTATACTCGTCCCGCAGGGCAGGAGTGGGGGCGTTCTTTGCGGCGTCTTTTGCCTGGAGACGGAATGCGCGGAAATTCTCCAGGAATTTAGAGAATACGCCCAGGTGGTCGCTGGCGGGGGAGGAGTGCTCCAGGAGCAATATGGACGGATACAACGAGCGGACATCCAGGTGCCAGGCGGGATGGAAGACTCCCATGGTCTCGGCGACACTCAGGGCGCCTTCGAAGGGGATGGCGTTCTGGGGGGAGGGCAGGGCGGCACCAGCGTTGATGTATGCCCCGCAGAGCATGCCGTCAATGCGTGTGGCATTTCCTCTGAGGATGCAATTCTGGTAGGAGAGTGGTAGGAGTTGTGTCTGGTAGAAGTAGCTGGGGGAGATGATGTTGGAGAGACCGTCGGTTTCCCGTACATCATCCAGGTTGTATTCGGCTACCTCCAGGGGATTCTCGTCATAGCGTTGTGTGAGTTGGTCCCCAGGGATATAGACGCGGCCCTCCCGGGCGATGCCGTAGTATTTCGCGCTGTATTTCAGGCCGTATGAATCCATGTCCCGCTTGGAGACATCCGCCAGCATGACCAAATGCCAGGTGTCGGCGATATGCCTGCCGTAAATATCATATCGGCGATAGTTGATGGTCCGTTCCGCTATGACGAGCCTGCTGGGACGGGCTTTGGCGACACGGTTATTGCGCCCGATGGCGAAGGGTATCTTATGGCGCTTGCAGCGTTTTTCGATGTAGTCCAGATCGAAACTGAAGAGGTTATGTCCTTCGATGACATCGGGATCCCGCTCCTGGATGACCTGAAAGACCTTCTTGAGCAACTCCGCCTCACCCCCGCATTCCGCCGTGGAGAAGCAGTGCTCGAAGCCACCAGTGTCCTTCAGGGCAATCATGAAGATTTCGTCTCCCGCCACCAACGCATTGCAGAATGTGCCAGGGACGCTGCTACGGCATTCGATATCCAGCTGCATGCGGCGCAATTCGTGGAATTCCATGCCACGGAACAACCGAATTTGCTGGTCGATCAGCGCCTGCTGGATGGCATCCGAGAAGACTCGATAGGGCGCCAGGGGTGAGGAGGGCGTCTGACCAGTCAGGGCCTTCAGGCGTTTCAAGGCGTTGTCATATTCTTCCCAGGTGGCAAAAAATACCTGGCATCGGTGGGCGCCAGGACCAGACAGCGGACGGATTTCCACCGCGTTGCCAAGGCTCTCCGCCAGGTCAATGCCCGCTGTCAGAAGCCAGGGACGGTAGGGACGACGGACAGAAGTCACCATCGAGCCATCCTGACTGCGCTGGAAGATTTCCAGATTGCCGTCCTCGGCAATTTCGACGGCGACGACCCGCTGCATGGCCGATGGAATGAGTTGTTCCAATGCGGAGAGATGGTCCATAGTTTTACGTGTGGGATGTGGGAAGATGATTATTGTATATGACGATTACCGACGCACAATGTAACACTTTTTTAGAACACGGCATTACACAAAATATTCATTTGATAATTTTTCTGGTAAAATAACATAAAAAAATATGTTAAATTCTTGGAATTTTGGCTTGCAAGTTTCAAAAGAGCATTTATCCTATCATCCATGACGACTTTTCGGAACAAATCAGCATCGGAGGGGCCTTCGGGGCGCCGTGGGTGGCTTTGTGCCGACTACCTGGCCCTGGGGGTGGAGGCGGTGCTGCTTTGCATCGGCGTGGCATTCATCTACGGCGCGGGGCTGGAAGTGGGTGGCGACTTGGCGGACAAGTGGCATCGTCAGCTGATTTGGATCGCCCTGGGGAGTGTCCTCTACGTGGTTGCCGCATCAGTGGATTATCATTTTTGGTGTCGCAAGAGTCTCTGGGGATATATCGGCGGATGTCTGCTTCTGCTGGTGGTGCTGATTTTCGGACGGACGCTGAACAACACACGTGGATGGCTGCGGGTGCCTGGAGTGGGTTTCCTGCAGCCCGTGGAATTGGCCAAGCCCCTCACGCTACTCTTTCTCTCCTGGCTGGGGACCCGTCCCGCCCTGCGGAATAGCCGCTGGGGTGAGTGGTTGCCCGTTGTTGCGCTGTGTGGCGTCAGCGCAATTCCCGTGTCGTTGATCTGTCTGCAGCCCGATGTGGGGACGGCCATGGTATTCTTTCCCGTCACCATGGTGATGATTCTCCTGACGGGTTTCCGGAAACGGTGGTTTGTGATTGGCGCGCTGGCCTTCATCTGCGCCATTCCCGTCTTCTATCTCTGCATGAAACCCTACCAGCAGGATCGTGTGAAGGTCTTTTTGGCTCCCCCCGCTCAGAAGTGCGTGACTTTCCTCTCCAAGTCGCTGCCTGTTTCCACGTCGGCGAAACTCCAGGCGGGGTTGGAGGCATTCCTGGAGCCCAAGGCGGGTGAGAAGAAGCGCGATGACTGGAATGCGGTGCAGAGTCTCCTGGCGGTGGGCTCTGGCGGGCTTTCGGGCAAGGGATACCTCAATGGCACCCAGCACGTCCTGGGGTATCTGCCCAAGACCATCGCTCCTACGGATTTCATCTTCTCGGTCATTGCCGAGGAGACGGGCTTCCTGGGGGGCGGTGCGGTCATTGCACTTTTTGCCGCGCTGATCCTCTGTTTCTGCAAGACGGCGTTGCTTTCCCGGGACCGCCTGGGATGTTTTCTGGCGCTGGGGGTGGCGGTAATCTTCACCACGCATATCGTCATCAACATCTCCATGACCATCGGCGCAGCACCCATCGTGGGCATCCCGCTGCCCTTCGTCAGCTATGGCGGCTCTTTCATGCTGGGGACCATGCTTCTGGCGGGCTTGGCACAGAGCGTCCAGATACACCGAAATCCCACTCCCGAGGAAATCGCCGTCATGGCGACACAAAACGATACGGAGGAGGAATAGCCCGATGTTTTGGAAGAATCCCGATGACGATAGAGACGCACTCAGGCGCTTTCTCCTGCCGGATTTCTCGAAATACTTCTGGATGCGTCTGGGATGCCTGGCGCTGGTGACTATCCTGGTGGTGCGCTTCCTGGTGACACCGGCTTTCACGGATGGCGCCAGCATGGTCCCTACCTACCGGGAACGGCAGTTCCTGCCCATCTGGCGGGGCGCATTCTGGTTCCAGAAACC
>DCIO01000004.1:42065-50376 GCA_002315885.1 Lentisphaeria bacterium UBA1724 | reverse complement strand
GGCGCAAGCGAAACGAGGGGCAAGGCGCTGATTTCTATATAAAGTACGTGCATGGAATTGTAATATTTCTTTATGGGATTAAATTCCCGTTTTCCGAATTTTCGTTCCAAATCATAACCTTAACTATAAGGATTCGTCTAATGCAATTTCAAGAAGTCATTGTCTTTGCCATCTACCTGGCCTTCATGCTAGGCATTGGTATTTATTTCTTCATCAAGGACCGCAACGGCGGTGAAAAGACCTACTTCCTTGGCAATCGTCAGATGGGTGCTTGGGTCGCGGCCTTGTCCGCGGGTGCTTCCGACATGAGCGCATGGGTGCTGATGGGACTACCCACGGCAATCTACGCGGCTGGCATGTGTGAGGTGTGGTGCCCCCTGGGCCTGGCAATTGGCTATAGCCTGAGCTGGATTTTCCAAGCGCCCCGCCTGCGAAAATTCTCCGTGGTGTATGGCGACGCCATCACCATCCCCCAATTTCTGACCAACCGTTTCCTCTCCAAATCCAAGGCCCTGCAGATTATCTGCGCCATCGTCTTCCTGCTGGCGTACACCATCTACTCCGCATCCAGCATCAAGGCCTGCGGCACACTCTTCAACACAGTCACCGGCATGAAAGCCACCAGCGCAATGTATCTGGCAGGGGTCGTCATTGTCGGATACACCTTCCTGGGTGGCTTCTCGGCAGTCTGCTGGACCGACTTCTTCCAGGGCTTGCTCATCCTGGGAGCCATGCTGTTTGCACCGCTCTTTGCATGTTTCACTCTGAAGCCCCTTGATCCCGCACTGGCAGTCCAGGGCGACCTCTGGGCAAATGCCTGGCACTGGAAGTCCATTGCATCGGGTCTTGGCTGGGGACTGGGCTATTTCGGAATGCCACACATCATCATTCGCTTTATGTCCATCAAATCCCAGGCGGAGCTACGTAAGTCCTCCATCATTGGCATCGGCTGGACGGTCCTGATCGTCGTCTTCGCCGCGCTCATCGGCATCATCGGACGCAATACCATCGCCCCCACGGAAGAACTGGTCAAGGGCGAACTCATTTTCATCCAGATGGTCCGCTCCATCTTCCCCGCACTCATCTCCGGCGTTCTCCTCTCCGCCGTCCTGGCCGCCTCCATGAGCACCGCGGACAGCCAGCTGCTGGCGGCTTCTTCCGCCTTTGCCAGCGATGTCTACAAGCCACTCATCCGTAAAGGCGAGGCCAATGACGCAGAGCTGCTGTGGGTCGGTCGTTTCATCGTCCTCATCGTCGCCCTGCTGGCGCTGATCATCGCCCTGAACCCCAATGCGGGCTCCATCATGAGCCTGGTCTCCAATGCCTGGGGCGTCTTCGGTGCCGCATTCGGTCCCACCATCCTGCTCTGCCTCTTCTGGAAGCGTTTCAACTTCCAGGGTGCCATCGCGGGTATTGTGGTTGGCGCGCTCGTGGACATCCTCTGGATTGTCTTCTGCAAGAGCTTCGGACTCTACGAAATCATCCCTGGCTTTGCCGCAGGCTGCATCGCCGCTGTTGTCGTCACACTTGCCACCCCCGCCCCCACAACGGAAGTGACTTCACTCTACGTCAAGGCAATCGATACCCGAGACTAGACGAAATACGCTGAAGCGCGTCGTTTTTCAAGAGGCCGATGGTGAATGAAACCACCGGCCTCTCTCTTTTTATCTACGGATAATGAATGACAAAATATTGGAGTTTTCTAGGGAAAATCGCAAATTCAAGATTTGAATTTTATATCATTTTTATTACCAGAAAGTTATTATATACAATTCATAGCAAAAGACCATTTTTTATATAACTTATGGTCTTTCGTAGGAATTCCTTTATTGTCAGATATTTCCGTCATATATTCTTGTCATTTCCAGATGTTCTGGAAAACAACGAGAAGTGCGTTACCAATCCAAAACGGAGGTTATGACAATGGCATCCAAGAAAAAGCACACAGAATTCAGTGGCATCATTACGCCGGAATTGCGAACATTTCTACGACAACGGCGCTCCCAACTCGGCGTTACCCTTCAGCAGCTTTCGAGTATTTTGCGGGTGAACTGGAGTACGATTCGCAAGTGGGAGGATGGTCAGACTCATGCCTGCAGACAGCAGCACATCTACCGCCTTGCCCGTTTCATTGCTGGCGAATACGACGAGGTATTGACGAGATTGAATGCTCCCACGGACCTCCCTTCCTGGCACCAGCATCCCAAGGGGACTCCGCCCATGGTTCAATGCATTGAACGTATCAGCACCATCTACAAGCTCTGTGACCACTATCCCGCAACGGGTAAGCGTCTTATCGAGGGGATCCAGGAAATTCTCCAGGAGATGGCGGAACGGCTTATCGGTTATGCGGCAAACAACACCTCAGTCATCAATCCCATGTTTTTTCAGGAGAACGAACAATGAGCCATAGACATCTCTCTCTCGTAGTCCCACCGAAACGGAAGTCCTCCGTCCCCTCGCAATTCACCGGCGAATTCAATACGGCGACTCGGGAGCGTTTCCGTCAAATCCGCCGAGAATTAGGCCTCAGTCTCCAGCAACTGGGTGATTTCATGCAAATCAACTGGAGCACGATTCGCAAGTGGGAGACAGGAATTTCCCGGACTTGCCACAGCCGCCATGTCTCTAGAGTGACGAATTTTCTGAATCATTGCTATGACGAGAAACTTCGTGGACTAAATGAACCGAACTGCTCGCTTCTGACGATTATGCGACAACTCCCCACGCGGCTCCGTACAGAAATGGAGCATGCCTGGACGACATACGGTGTGGCCCGATGCTATCCCGGTGAAAGCGAGAGGCTTCTTCGCATGCTCAATTCTCTAGTGGACAGTATCGCCCATGACATCCTGAATTGCTGTCTCAATCCCCAGGCGAAGGAAATCCCCTCAGTCTCCTGCATTCCTCTCGAGGTCGCCGAAACTCCATCTGCGGAATATCATCCCGAGAGATAATTGTCAAAGAAGAAATAAGCCAGAAAAACGCAGCCCCCTGGGAACCCCGGGGGGCTTTTTGTGTCTAGAGAGATGTTCCTTTTATGCTTTGACGACATATAACACACAGGAGAAAAGAATTCTTATGGCAATTGATGTTACTCAGATTGGTGCGAAAGCCGCCCAGGAAGCCATTGCTCTTCAGGCACTGCGTTCCGAAATCGGAAAAGTAATTGTTGGTCAGGACAATTTGGTGAACCGCCTGTTGGTCGCCCTGGTGACCAACCAGCACGTCCTGCTGGAGGGCGTACCTGGTCTCGCCAAGACCTTGACCGTGACCACATTGGCACAGACCATCCAGGCATCCTTCCACCGCATCCAGTTCACCCCCGACCTGCTTCCCGCCGACTTGATCGGCACACTGGTCTACAACCCCAAGAGCGGCGACTTCACCACCAAACAGGGACCCGTCTTCGCGAATCTAATCCTGGCGGATGAAATCAACCGCGCCCCCGCAAAAGTCCAGAGTGCGCTATTGGAGGCCATGCAGGAACGCCAGGTCACCATCGGCGAGAACACCTACCCCCTTCCCAAACCCTTCCTAGTGCTGGCCACCCAGAATCCCGTGGAACAGGAAGGGACCTATCCTCTCCCTGAAGCACAGGTGGACCGTTTCATGTTCAAAGTCGTGGTGGATTATCCTTCCACAGGCGATGAACTCCAGATTCTGCGACGCCACTCCAACACCGCCCCCGCCGAACCGGTCAATGCCATCATGACACCACAGGATATCGCACGTATCCGCGGAGTGCTGGACGAAATCTTCATGGACGGCAAGGTGGAGGAATACATCGTGAATCTGGTGGACGCAACCCGTCACCCCGACCGCTACCACCTGGAGAAGCTCCTTCCGCTGATTCATTTTGGTGCCTCCCCCCGTGCCACCATCTTCCTGGCCCAAGCCGCCCGTGGCCAGGCATTGCTGGCGGGCCGTGGCTACACTACCCCCCAGGATGTGAAGAGCGTGGCCATGGATGTCCTCCGTCACCGCGTCCTGCTGACATACGAGGCGGAGGCCCAAGAAATCACCCCCGAGGAAGTAGTCAAGCAACTTCTGGATGCGGTGCCCGTGCCGTAAGGTGAATAGCCTCGGAGAATTCTCTGTATGGAATTCGAGAATCTGACAAAAAAATTACGTCGCCTGGAGATTCGTTCCCGGAAAGACGCCACGGATGTTCTGGCGGGGGAATTCAAATCCGCTTTCCGTGGCGCGGGCATCGAGTTCGACGAAGTCCGGGAATACCTCCCGGGGGACGACGTGCGTTCCATCGACTGGAATGTCACTGCCCGCCAGGGGCGTCCCTTCATCAAGCGCTTCCAGGAAGAACGGGAACTCACGGTCTTTTTTGTGGTGGACTGCTCTGCCTCTGGGCGATTTGGTTCGGGAGAACAGCCCATCGTGGATCTGGCGGCGGAACTCTGCGCCACATTGGCATTCTCCGCAGTGAAAAGCAGCGACAAAGTGGGGCTCTTGCTCTTCACCGACCAAGTGGAGCGCTTCATTCCTCCTGCCAAAGGCGCCACCCACGCCATGCGCATCATCCGGGAAGTCCTGGGATACCAGCCGAAAGGCCGTGGCACGGACCTGCCTGGGGCACTGAGCTTCCTGGCACGCGCCCTCAAAAAGCGCTCCGTGGTCTTCGTGCTCTCGGATTTCCTGGGCTGCGGTGATTTCGAGCAACCGATGCAACTATTGGCACAGCGCCACGACGTGGTCGCCCTGCCCCTTCGGGATCCATCCCTGGAGGTCCTCCCCGACGCAGGGCTCCTGGAACTCCAGGATGCCGAAAGCGGCGAACGATACCTGGTGGACTCCTCGTCCAAGACCGTCCGTGACGCCTACGCCCAACGCATCCGTCTCCGCAACCAGCGACTCTCCGACAGGTTGAAACGCATCGGCGTGGACCGACTGCCACTAAGCCTGGGAGACGACTGCACTGGCGAATTGGCGGCTTTCCTGAAACGACGCACACAGCGCCGATGAACATGCCCAGCTTTTCTCGGGCAAAATGACATGACTTCCAAAATCACTCCAATTCTTTTTCTTTCCAACGCACTGGCACTCTGTGCCGCAGTGGAATTGGACGACAGCTACATGCTGCTGGAAACGCGGCTGGAACCCATTTCCGCTGTCCAGCTCTTGCTGGTTATCCTAATTGCTCTCATACTCCTCGCCGGAGTCATCTGGTGGATTCTCTGGTTGCGTAGGAAACGCGCGGAGCGCCTGGCAATTCCCCCCACGCCCTACGAAGTCGCCACCACGGCGCTTCAGGCATTGCTTTCCGAGGGCCTTCCCGAACGGGGTGAGTCCAAGCAATTCCACCAGCGACTCTCGGGCATTCTGCGCCAATATCTGGAAGAGCGCTTCGCAGTTTCCGCGCCCCGCCTGACCACGGAGGAATTCCTGATGTATCTGGCGGAGACCCCCGAGATGGTCAAGGAACACCGACTCCTCCTGCAGACCTTCCTTACCGCCTGCGACATGGTCAAGTTCGCGGGGGTGAATTCCATGCCTGCGGATATGCAGGAATTGGCAAAATCCTGCAGGACATTCCTGGATAACACCCGGGAGAATCCCGAAAACATGCAGGAGGCAAGCAAATGATCTACCGTTTTGCCACCCCCTGGGCACTGCTGGCACTCCTTCTCCCACTGGCCTATTGGTTCCTACGTAAAATGCTCAAACGGAACACCCCCGCAATTCCTGTGGGCACCGGCGAATTCCTGAAAGACCTGCCCAAGAGCCTGCGTATGCGCTGTCAGTGGCTTCTACCTGCAAGTACTTTACTTGCCTGGTGTTTTCTGGTCATCGCCCTGGCACGTCCCCAAAAGGGTCAGGAGCAAATCCAGGACCGCAATGAGGGCATCGCCATCGAGATGGTGCTGGACCGCTCGGGGTCCATGCGCGCAGAAATGGATTACGGTCTGCATCGCCAGAATCGCCTGGAGACCGTGAAAGAGGTCTTTCGGCAATTCGTCCTGGGCGACAAGGAACTGGGGTTGACGGGGCGTCACAACGACCTGATGGGCGTGGTGCAATTCGCCCATTATCCCTACACAGTCTGCCCACTCACCCTGGACCACAACGCGCTGTCATTCGCCTTGAAGAATGTCTCTCTCATTGAAGAGGACAACGACGAGAACGGCACCGCCATTGGCGACGCGGTGGCAATGGGCGTAGCGCGTCTGGCGGCGGCAGAGCAGACCCTGGCGGCCCAGAACCAAAAGGACGCCAGTTCCTACCACCTTCAGTCGAAGGTCATTATCCTTTTGACGGATGGTCAGGACGAAGGGCCGCACACATACTCCATTGCGGAGGCGGCCGCCTTGGCGAAGAAGCACGGCATCAAAGTCTACTCCATCGCAATCCTTGCCCCCAAAGGCGCCAAAATGCGCACGCCACTTGGGCTTTTCTCTCTGCCCGACAACCAATACGACACCAGTGAAATCCAGGCCATGGCCATGGAAACCGGCGGCACTTTCCAGACCTGCGATGACGCACAAAGCCTGGCGGAAATCTACAAGACCATCGACCAACTGGAACGCAGCGAAATTGAGTCCATCCGCTACGTGACACACCACGAACTCTACCAACCCTTCCTGGCACTGGGCTTCGCCTTCGCCCTGGTGGCAATCCTCCTGGCACTGACCATTTGCAGACGCACTGCATAACGATATGTTCACCCACCTCTCCAATCTTACCTGGCTGTGGATTCTGCCCGCTTTGCTGGCACTACTGGTCATTCAGTCCATCCGAAACCGCAGGCGCATCGCCGCTATCACGGGCGCAAACGCACGGCATCTCCTGGAAGCCAGCCGCATTCCCGGCGTCGGTTTCCTCCGTTGGAGTGCCATCCTTATCGCACTGGCGCTAGTAATCCTGGCACTGGCAGGACCCGCCTGGGATCCCGTCACAGAGACCGTCCAACGCCAGGGGCGTGACGTGGTCTTTCTAGTGGACGTCTCCAAGAGTATGCTGGCGGAGGACCTGCGTCCAAACCGTCTGGAACGGGCCAAAGCGGAAATCCAGGACTGCGTGGGCGCACTTTCCGGGGACCGGGTCGCGCTGGTGGCATTTGCGGGAAACTCCGCCATTCTCTGCCCCCTGACCCAGGACTACGGATTCTTCCGTATGATGCTTTCGGAACTCTCCATTGACGCGGTCACCCGCGGTGGCACAAACCTGGGGGACGCACTGCGTACCGTCCAGCGCGGCGTCTTTGATGAACAGCAGCGTCTGGGACGGGACATCATCCTCATCACAGACGGTGAGGACCACGACTCCATGCCTGTGGAAGCCGCCAAATCCATCGGCGCCGACGGGACGCGCCTGCTGGCCATCGGCATTGGCGATGACAAGAATGGCACCCTGCTTTCCCTGCCCGACCAGAATGGCCGCAAGCAGGTCCTTCGCTACAACGGCGAACCCGTGCGTACGAAATTGGACAGCGAGACCCTGCGGGAGATGGCGGGTGCCACTCCTGGGGGCATCTACCTCCCCGTCGCCACCAACGACTTCGACCTTCGGGAAGTCTATCTTCAGCTGGTGAATGCAGCAGAGAAGCACCAAATCGAAGCGGAGACCATCGAACACCTCCAGCCCAAATACCAGCTCTTCCTGCTGCCCGCGATGATTCTTTTCGCTCTGGCAATCCTCCTGCCCAGAGGTCGCGCCCCACGCGCCATCCACTTCGCCACGATTTGCCTCTTCTGCGGGATACTCCTCCAGGCAGGGGAATTCCAGGAAGGAAACAAGGCATACAAAAACGGCGATTTCGAAGGTGCAATCCAGCATTACCAGCAATGTAGGGATGATTTCAAAGAAAAAAACATCCCGCCTACCCTGGATTTCAATCTGGGACTGGCATATTACGCAAATGAACAATACCTGGAGGCCTCCGAAAGCATCCGAAAAGCCATCGAAAACAATGGCCTCGCCGAAAAGCCAAATTTACCACTGGACACCAAAGCGCGTCTCTGCCTGGCAAATGCACTGGTAAGCGATGCAGACCAAACCTGCAATCAACTGGAACAGGAACAAAACCCTGACCCCAATGCCGCAATCCCCAAGCTGGACGCCGCACAAAAGACAGTTGAAGAGGCCATCCAAAACTACCAGAGTTCTGCTGACAAAGACCTCGAAGACGCAATCCAGAAAAACCTCCAGATCGCCGAAGATGTCAAAAAACGCATCGAAGAATTGAAAAAGAAATTCCAGCAGAACCAGCAGAATCAGCAGAATCAGCAGAATCAGCAGAATCAGCAGGACCAGCAGGACCAGCAGGACCAGCAGGACCAGCAGAACCAGGACCAGC
>DCIO01000004.1:0-42005 GCA_002315885.1 Lentisphaeria bacterium UBA1724 | reverse complement strand
CCAGCAGAACCAGGACCAGCAGAGCCAGGGCCAGCAGAACCAGGACCAGCAGAGCCAGAACCAGCAGAACCAGCAGGACCAGCAGAGCCAGGACCAGCAGGACCAGCAGAATCAGCAGAGCCAGGGACAGCAGAGCCAGGACCAGCAGAATCAGGGCCAGCAGGGCCAGCAGAATCAGAACCAGCAGGACCAGCAGAATCAGCAGGGCCAGCAGGACCAGGGACAGCAGGACCAGGACCAGCAGGACCAGGAACAGCAGAGCCAGGAACAGCAAGAACAGCAAGAACAGCAGGACCAGCAGGAACAGCAGAACCAGGAGCAAGACCAGCGTCCTGCCAAGCAAGTCGAGGCATCTTCCCAGGAATCGGAGGAGACTCCTGATGAGAAAGAGGAATTACCTGGTGAGTTACAGCAAATCATTGACCGCGAGAAACAGCATCGTGCCAACCAGCGGATGAAGCCCTCCCGTCAGAACGCCGTTGAGAAAGACTGGTAGTCCATTTTACGCCATTTCATCGTTACCATGCGCATTTTCTTCACAATTCTACTACTTTTCCTGGTGCAGTTGAGCCTTCTGGGGGCTGCCCGCATTGAAGCCACGGTGAGCAAAAACAACCTCACCCTCCAGGAAACTCTCACCCTGAACATCGCAGTTGTCTCGGACGACAAAGACGCAGAAGAGCTCTCTGCGCCAAAATTTCCCGCCGATTTCCCCTTCCAGATTTTGCGGCAAATCGGTCCAAGTCGTTCCACTCAGTCTTCCGTGAGCATTGTCAATGGGCGCGTTGAACAAAACTCAACAGTCAAATCCTCCTATCAATATCTCCTCAAGCCCACAAAGACGGGTTCCCTGCAGATTCCCGCACTCTCCATTACCAACGGCAAACAGCAGCTAAAGACTTCACCGATCACTATCCTCGTGGCGGATGCCAAGCAAATCGACCCGAAAGTCGCTGGGGCAACAGCCACCTCACAGGCCCAATTCCGGCAATACCTCTCCAGTGAAAGCACCGTCATGGGGGCACCAGTCCTGCTGACATACGAGTTGATTGTCCCCTCCAGCCTGGAGCTCCGTACCATTTACCCCGCCTATAATGAAGAAAAGGTCAGCCTCAATTTCAAGGCAGAGGGCTACGAGGATCCCCAGTGGAGCCAGCAGGCCACCGTCATCAACGGCATGCGGTATACCGTCATACGCAAAGTCATCCACCTGACACCGAAGCATCCCGGGACTCTGGAAATTCCCGGTTGTACCATGACCTACCAGTATGTGGTCCCCCGTCAGCAAAGCAACCGCAACAACGGACGCCGCAGCCTCTTCGATGATTTCTTCGAAGATGGTCCCTTCGGCATGCGGGGACAACTGGAAGAAAACACCCTAGTGGCCGATGACATCACCCTGCAAGTGGAAGACTTCCCCGCGGAGGGACGCCCCGATGACTTCTCGGGACTCATCGGCCCCATCCTGGCCACTGCCAGCACAGATCTCCAGGATGTCTTCGTCGGAGACCCCATCACCCTGACACTCCACCTCACAGGAAACAACCTGGACCAGGATTGCACACTGCCAGACCTCAAGACCGCCCTGGAAAAAGAGGGCAAATTCCGCGTCTCAGGCGATGACCCAATCACAATGGACGAAGATGGCACGCTCCTCTATACCCGCACACTCCGAGTCCTCTCCCCAGATGTCACCGAAATCCCCCCCCTCCAAATCCCCTACTACGACATCGCGAAAAAGTCCTACAACACCGCAACCACCAACACCATTCAACTGACTGTCCAGGAAAACAAAAAAGTCACCCTTGGAGACGCGCATATCCAGGGAAATACACCCCTGCAAATCCCACTTCCCGAAAAAACGAAAACCATGCTGACGGAAACCGAAGGCGTCCTGGAAATCAACGACCTGGATGACATGGCACGCAAAACCTGGTCCCCCTTCCCCGACGACCAACAGCGTCATGGACTCCTGGCGACACTCTTCCTCGCGCCATTCCTCCTCTGGAGCGCAACCGCAATCGGACTCCACCTCCACCGAAAGGCAAACAAGCTCTCCCCCGCAGAACGCGCCGCACGCAACGCAAAATCCGTCCTGCGCAACGCGTTGTCACAGCTCTCCGAGGACGATGCCCAGAGTGGGAAGCGCCTGGCGGAGGCACTCCAGACTTTCCTGGGACAGCGCTTCGGCATTGCGGGCGCCCTCACCGCAAACGACCTCAATTCGGCCATGACGGGCAAGGGCTACTCCCCAGAGCAAATCGCCAAGGCGCAGGCGCTCCTGGAACAATGCAACGCCGCCCAATATGGCGGATCCGCAATCGACCTCCAGACCCTCAAGACACAAATCCTGGAATGCGCCGAAGAGGTGTAGTTTCTGATATTTTCCCATACCACGATGAACAAGAATTTTTTCATAGCATTCTCCGCACTCTTTCTTGTGCTGGTCTCACTTTCCGCCAATCCCGCAGAACACCTGGATAATGCGCTGAAGGCGGAACAAAGCGCACTATCCGCGGCTAGCGCCGACGAAGCTGTCCAATATCGCGCCACGGCAATCCAGGAATACGAGGCCGTCCGTGGAGAAGGCCTGACCAATGGCGCGCTCTACGGAAAGTTGGGCGCGCTATATCTCCAGCAGAATGACCTGGGACACGCCATCCTCAACCTCAAGAAGGCACTGCTCTTCGCTCCTCACGATCGAGTCGTAAAGGCGAATCTGGCATTGGCACGAAATCGGCGGATGGACCACTTCGTGGAAGAAGAAAACACCACTGGAGCCGTAAAAGCATTGGCATTCTTCCACTACGACATCGGATACCCCACCAGAGTCAACCTGGCGCTGGCCACCTGGCTCCTCTTCGCATCACTCGGAATTCTCCTCCTTTGGAAACGACCACTCTGGCTCGCTACACTGGCTGTCCTCTGTGGTCTCGTCTCGGCACTCTTCACCACCTCTGCCGCCATCACTTTGTACACTCAAAAGCATAACAAAATCGCCGTCGTCTCAGCTCCCGAGACCATGCCACGGAAAGGGGACGGCGAGGCGTACACCCCCGCCACCAACGCCCCCCTCCACGCCGGCACCGAAGTGACCGTCAAACGCCACCGCGGAGATTGGGCATACGTCATCCTCCCAGGAAATATCCCCGCCTGGCTCAACACCAACGATCTGGCTGAATGACCATAAAAACCTCCTTGCTGAAAAAGTCATGAAGAAGTCGTTATTCCCTTCCATACAAACGACAAAGGAGGGTATATAATATCTGCGATTTTTTTTCATCATTCACCTTCTGCGTGCACTCTGCCTTATGAAAAAGACACTGTTTTTCCTCACGCTCACCTTATTGGCGTTTATTTCCTTCGGTCAATCCTATCGTGTAAACGAGACTTCGGACGGCGTTTCCTTCAACTGCAAGATGCAGCTCTTGGAGGAGACGAAAGACTTCCAGCTATACAAAGTATCCTTCCCCTCCCCCAAAGCGCCCTTCTGGAAAAATGCGCAGCTGGTCAAGGGCTTCTACTACAAGCCGATTATTTCCCACGACGAGGACTTCAAGCCCCGTCCCGCAGTCTTGTGCATGCATATCCTGGGGGGGAATGGGGGCATCACCAAAGGCATCGCATCATTCTTTGCCACCAACGGGTTGCCCGCCTTCATGCCCATGATGCCACTCTTCCTGGACCGCCGTCCCAACCTGAGCATGAACCAGGCCCTCACCAGCCCCGATGGCCCGCGCTATCTCATTGAAGGCCTGGAGGCAATCCCCGGAGACATCCGCCGAAGCCTGGACTTCCTGGCATCACTCCCCGAGGTCGACAAGAATCACCTGAATATCATCGGCACCAGCCTGGGCGGCATCCTGGCCGCACACGCCACTGGCGCCAACCCCCGCATCGAAAAAGGCGTCTTCCTCCTGGGCGGCGGCGATTTGGCAGATTTGTTGAGCCAAGGCAATGAAGAGGTGGCGCCCATCGCCTTGGCTATCCAGTTCTGCCCGCCACCCGCGCAGGCACGCATCAAGAACGCCATCCAGCAAATCGAGCCCCTGAACTACGCCGACGTCCTCGCCAAGAAAGCCGCACAGGGAAACATCCGGATGTACAACGCGGAGAACGACCAGATTGTCCCCTACGCCAACACCAAGAAGCTGGCGGATGCCATCGGCCTGGAACTGGAGAAGGACTTCTTCATCATGCCAGGCGTCGACCACTACACCGCCATCGCGGGGCTGCCCAAGCTCCTGAGCGAGGCACTGGAGTTCTTCCAGACTCCCGAAAGTGCCCAGGCGGCCGCAAATAGCGCCGAAAACAGCAAGGACCACGATACCGCAGTCATCAAGGGGCTCTTCCAGGAACTCCAATTCCTCCTGGCAGGCACCCCCGCCCCTGGCAAGGCAATCGACATCGAGATGGCCATACGCTTCCTGGAAAGAGGAAACGAGAAATTCGCCGGCAATCTGGCTATCAATATCGACGCCAACCGCCACCGCATTCTGCTGTCAGACTGGCGCGGTCTGGGTGACATCACCGCAGCGGGCTTCGGAGTAGCCGACACCCCCTGGGTGACCTCGGGCAATGGCACGCAATTCCTGGGCGACGAAACTCCCGCCCCCACGCTGCTCTCATTGTTGCCGACGACCCTGACAGGCTATCGGCAGATGGGGACCTTCCTCTGCCAGAATATCGCCACCACGGGCTCCCTGGCGCTCCTGCAACAGATGGCAGGGCTCACATACGATTTCACAGGCAAAGACCGCCAAAACCTGGATATCAAAGTAGAGGACAGAAATATCCTCATCCAGCTGGACGGACATTGCCCCAAGAGCATCCAGGTAGCAGGGCCCGACACCATGGTCCAAATCGAATTCAAACGCTGGTCCACCCAGGCGGAGGTCAAAGACGAAGACTTCCTGCCACCCAACGCCGATGCGCCCGCAAAATTCAACGTCAACTCCGATGACCTGGTGCGCTCCCTGGCCGCGGTCCTCAACCACGGCATGACCACACTCATCGTCAAATAACAACCACCACTTTCCAGAACATGACAACAATGAAGAATATCCTCCTTATCCTGGTTGCCATCTCCATGGTGGCGCTTTTCGCAGAAGACAAGTGGTTCGAAAAGGGACTCCGCATCGACAACCCCGGCGAATACCCCATCCTCATCATGGCGGGAACTCCCGAGGAGATGGGACGTCAGCACGGCGAACTCTTCAAGAATGAAATCAAAAGGACCTACGATTGCCTCCGTTTGGTGGCGGGCGGATACATGATGATGAAGAACGACTGGTTCTACGACCGCATCGATGAAGTCCAAAAACGCACCGCACACGTCCTCCCTGAACGATACCTGAATGAACTGGACGCCATGAGCGACGCCGCGGGACTGACTCACGCACAGGGCAGACAAATCGGATTCTTCCCAGAGCTCTTCCACTGCTCCGGCATCGCCGCACGAGGCAAGGCCACCACCAATGGACAGGTGGTCCATGTGCGCGTCCTGGATTACATGAAGGACATCGGCCTCCAGAATATGGCGCTCATCCAGGTCTTCCTGCCCGATGGCTTCAATCCATGGATTTCCGTGGGCTTCGCGGGCTTCAATGGCACTGTCACCGCCATGAATGCAAAAGGGCTTGCCATGGGTGAGATGGGCGGCGAAGGCGAAGGGGATTGGGATGGCCTTCCCATGAGCTACCTGATGCGGAAAATCATGGAGGAATGCGACACCGTCCAGCAGGCCAAGAAACTCATTGAGGAGACGCCGTTGACCTGCGAATACTACTATGTACTTTCCGATGCCACGGGGGACATGGTGGCCGTGGAGACCAAGGCAGGGAAGACGCCCGTATTCGTCAAGCCCGGTGAAAAACACCCGCTGCTTCTGGAGGCATTCGAAGATGTGGCATGGATCACCGCACCGCAACGCCAGAAGGCACTCTGCGAGAGAGTCCACAAATACTATGGCAAGATTGACGCCGAAACCATGAAGGAAGTCATCAAACGCCCCGTGGCGATGAGCTCCAACCTCCATGACGCGATCTTCCTGCCACAATCCCTCGATATGCATTTCGCATACGCGTCTGATACCGTCATCGGTTGCGATAATACATACCACAAGGTGAACCTCAAAGAACTCATCCAGTACTATCAGGCACACCTGCAAAACGCACAGTAGGTTATTTCCCCCCGGGGGAATTCTTCGCCCTAAAGGGCTCACACAGAACAGATGAGCTCTTTTCCCTTCCCGGGGGAATTCTTCGTCCTAAAGGGCTCACACAGAACAGATGAGCTCTTTTACCTTCCCGGGGAAATTCTTCGCCCTAAAGGGCTCGGTTTTGGTCCCTTTGGTCCCTTTGGTCCCTTTGGTCCCTTTGGTCCCTTTGGTCCCTTGGGTCCCTTGGGTCCCTGTTTCCGAATTCCGCAAGAATCGGCTCTCAAAATTGAGAATTGGGATTAAATTATGTGGTTATGCCTGAAGAAATGAACCAACCTAACGGGAGTGCGTCCATAGGGGCGCGAATACTGCTCCTGGAAACCGACGAGGGCCGCGGAGAGGTGTTGCGATGCCTCCTACGCAGTCTGGACTGTCGTGTGCGCAGTGTCGGGATTGTGGAGGAGGCCTCGGAGGTATTTTCCAGCCGTGCCTGGGACGCGATATTTTGCGACATGGCATTTTCGGAGGTAATTCTCCCCCTTGCGAAGGCTGCCAATCCCCGTGTTCAAGTGATATTGTTTGCCAATTATGACGAAGTATCGGAAGCAGGGAAACTTGTCTCTTCTGGAGACGCGTATGGTTGGCTTCCCAAGCCCTTGCGCACGGAGAAAGCCATCCAGATGTTACGCCAAGCACTTGCAGAACGCCCCACTCCAACGCCAGCCCAGCAAGCCACCGAGGATAACACCCCCACCTCTGACATTTCTGAAAAGCATTTTGGTCTGATGGTAGGCGAAGACACCTCCATGCAGGAACTCTACCGCCAGATTCAGAAGGTCTCTGACTCGGAGATGACGGTCCTGATCCTGGGTGAGAGCGGCACGGGCAAAGAACTCGTCGCCAAATCCATCCATTCCGCAGGAAGCCGCGCCAAACACCCCTTCATCCCCGTCAACTGCTCCTCTCTGCCAGAAAATCTCCTGGAGAGTGAGCTTTTTGGCTACGTAAAAGGCGCCTTCACTGGCGCCGTCCACAACAAGGACGGACTTTTTGTCGCGGCAAATGGCGGGACGCTCTTCCTGGACGAAATCGGTTCCATTCCCCTGCCCACACAGATGGCCCTCCTCCGCGCACTGCAGGAGCGGGAAATCCGCCCCGTAGGCGCGACGCATTCCATCCCCGTAGATGTGCGTGTCATTGCCGCCACCAACGAAGATGTGGAGAAATTGAAGGCGGAGGGGAAATTCCGTCAGGATCTCTTCTACCGCATCAGCGCATTCACCCTGCGCATCCCTCCTCTGCGCGAACGAGGAAACGACTTGGAATTGCTAGTCCGCTCCTATCTGGAGGAAACTTCTCGCAATTCCGGCACGTCTGTTTTGCGTCTGGCAGACGATGCCTGGGAGGCCCTTCGCCAGCACAAATGGCCCGGGAACATCCGGGAATTGCATCACGCTCTGGAGCGCGGAGCGACGCTGGCAGAGGATGGTATCATCCACAGAAAAGACCTCCCCGAGGAATTTCAAGCGGCAACGGAACAGAAACCTTCCCAAAGTGCGCCTCGTGATGGTTCCGATGTTCTCACCCTCAAGGCATACCTGCGCATCTGCGAACGGCAATATCTCCAGAAGATTCTCAGGGAAAACCAGGGCGACAAAGAGCAAGCGGCCCGTTTGTTAGGCATCAGTGTCGCCACAATCTACCGAAAACTCTCGGAACTCTAACGCCATGAAAGCACTACTCTCCATTCTATGCCTGGCACTGTTGGTCTTCTTTTCCACATCCTGCCAAAGTTCCTCGTATGTCCCCGCATTCGTGCTCTCCCTACACGAATTCTCCAGCCCGACCGTCGGCGAAGGACTGACCAAAGGCGTCCGAAATTCCTCCCGTGACCTCCGTTATACCATCGACACCGTTGCATTTCTGGATGCACGATGCTTCCTGGACGGCGAAGTCTATGGCCCCAATGAAGAAGGGAAATACGGTTTGCGCATCTCCGTGGAAATGTGGTATTTGGCATTGATGCATCATACCGCAGGATCCAATCTCGGCGTACCATACGCGGTCGTTGTGGATGGCACTTACATTGGATTTTCCCATTTTTCTCCCGAGATGCGCGACCAGGATATCCTGATTATTGAACCACTCTGGAATCTCTATGACGCAACCAAAATTGCGGAGAATATCAAAAGCAATCACGATCACTTCAATCACTGGCATACAAAACCTTTCCTACATCAATAACCAAAGGAAGACAAAATGGCATCCACCACCCCCTCTTATCTGAAAATCAAGGAACTCGAGCCGTTCTTTGACGCGGCAGCCAAAGGGACTGCTCCCGCACTCGCAGTCCTGGCCGAATCCCTGAACAACGCCCCCTCCAAAGCGCCACAGTGGGTCGCTTATACCCGCAACACCTGGTGCGAAAAGGTCGAGAAAATCTTCGCCGGACTCCAGGGCAATTCCGATTTCTCCCCAGAACAGCACGCGCTCCTCATGGCGATGCTTAATGTGGGATTGGATTCCGACGACCTGAGCAAACTGTACCTCCAGCTCATCAAAGTTGATTTCCCAAAGCTTGACAACCCACGTGCACTCCTTGACGCACTCGGCCGCAACGACACCAACACCAGCCGACATGTGGTAGCAAACAGACTACGTCTTTACAGCGAGATCACTACTGGCATCACCTGCTGGGACGTGACAAACGGCTTCGGCAAAATCCTGGCGTTTGACGAAACCACTGGCGAAGTCAAACTCAACCAAGGGGACAAGGACCGCCTGGTCAAACTAGCAGCGTTCCTCAAGGACGAGGCAGTCGTTCCCGCTGACAGCGCCATGGATAAGTTTCTGAAGAAGGAACATATCACCTTCTCCGGCGAAAACGACTTGTTCACCGAGGCAAAGAAGGGCTTTATCTACGCAAGGGACCTCGGGGATAACTTCATCAAAAACCTCCTCGTGCCTGAATTCTATTCCGCAGACGAATACAAGAAGCTCTATGCGGAAGAAGAAATCAAGGCCGCCGAGGCTGCGAAACAGGCCGCTTCCCGCTGGGATGCAAGCCGCTCTCTGCTGGAATTGGAGAACCGCCTGGAGCCCCCCAAGAAAACCAAGGGCAGCAAGGCAGCCAAGCAAGAGCTTCCTGCCGCCCCCGCTGCCTCGGCCGTCCTTGATCTCCCCGATATCAATTGGGATAACATCACAAAGATTTTGAGCAGAGACGTAGACCGTCTGAAGCAGTCATACATCAAAGGCGAGCATACGGAACTGACCGTCCGGTGGGCGAATGTGGTGGCGTTGCTCTGCAAGGAACCCACGATTTGCGAAAAGCTCACTGGAATCCTCAAGGACTTGCTGGGACAGGAAATTGCGAAGAACGAGTTCATCAAGGATGCCGACAGCATCATCGCCAAGTGCCTGACCGCCTTTGCCAGTGTCACGGACAGTCTTCCTGGCAAGCAGGTGCTGCCCTGGATGCAGCTGGTCAAGACCCTCGTCGGGGAAAAGTTCCTCATTGACGGCACCATGCTGATGCCCTTCCGCCTGTGGGCCCACACCGAACAGCTCCTTACCTCCAAAGAAGAGCGCAAGCACTTCCAGGAACGCGTCTGCCAGGATTTCAAGAACGGCATTCCCACCGCTGACCACTATGAGTGGCTCTGGAAAAACTACTGCCTCAACGCAACGAAACGCAAACGCTTCCTGGCAGAACAGAAAATTGCTGACGAGGCAATCCTGACTACCGAAAAGCTCAAGGCATACCTGAATGACGCAGAAAAGCGCAATGCTTTCCAGGCTTTCATGAAGATGACGGATAGCGAAGTCAAGGAGTATCTGAATGACATGGCAAAACGCGAGGACATCCTGGCGGACAGCAGCCTTCTCTTCAGGACTCTCCATCAAGACCTCAAGGGTAACTACCTCAAGAGTCAGCGGGACCTCCACAAACTTCTCAAGGATGACCCCGAGTTCCAGAAAGCCCTCATGAAACAGGGTGATTCCAAGGCAATCTCCAACCTGGTGGTCTGCGTCAAGCGCTTGTCCTTGCTGGACCCCAGCGAAAAGACCTCCGTTCTCGTGAAGATTGTCCGGCTTTATCCCGAAGCCCGTGAAATCGTGGAAGAGAACGCCTCCGCAACGGTTCAGGAGACCCTGGATCGTATCTCCTCCATCCACAGCATCCTACGTCTCCAGGAAGACCTGAAGACCCTGGTGGAGAAGACGATTCCCGCCAATACCGCGGCCATCGAGGAAGCACGCTCCCGTGGCGACCTCTCCGAAAACTCCGAGTACAAATACGCCAAGGAACAGCAGCGCCAACTCAACCAGCGCCGTAGCCAGATGGAACGCGACCTCAATACTTGCCGTCCCATCGACTTCGCCGACCAGGATGTCAAGGACCGCATCATTCCTGGCACTGTCGTCACACTGGCTTTGCAGGATGGGAAACAGAAAGTAGTCACCCTGCTGGGACTCTTCGACACCGACACCGAGAAGGGATGGTTCTCATACGCCTCACCCATGGGACGCGTCCTCCTCTCCAACAAAGTCGACGACACCGTCGTTCTCCCTGCTGGTGACGAAGCCACGATTGTCAAGATCGAAAAACTCTCCGACGAGTTGCTGGAATTCTTCCGCAAGTAATCGACACCCCCGAATCCGATGAAGAAAATCATCCCCATAGAAGAACTACCTGCCTGGCGGGAAGCATTCCGCGCCACAGGGAAACGCCTGGTTGTCACAAACGGCGTTTTCGACTTGATGCACCGCGGACATGCGGAATATCTCGCCCAGGCGGCTTCTTTGGGAGATGTGCTTCTGGTGCTCGTGAATGACGATGCCAGCGTCACGGCTCTGAAGGGCCCTACACGCCCCATTAACGCCGAGGCCGACCGTGCCACAATGCTGGCCGCCCTGGAATGCGTTGGTGCAGTCAGCATCTTCAAGGGCCCCAAAGCCACTGACGCACTGCGTGCCGCCGCACCAGACATCTATGTCAAGGGTGGCGACTACACCCCAGCCACTCTGGACAGGGATGAATTTTCCGCCCTCCAGGCCTGCGGCAGCGAAATCAAAATCCTCCCCCTGGTCCCCGGATGTTCCACCTCCGGAATCGTCAAGCGAATCCTTTCCGAAACCCATTCGGGTGAAGATGTCACAAAGGATGTGTCTCTAGACAAGAAGCTGATGCCAATTTTCCAGCGCCGTTCCATCCGGGATTTCCTTCCACGGGAAGTCTCTACCCACGACCTGGGACTGCTTCTCGAAGCCGCCATGGCCGCCCCCTCGGCAAAAGCATGCTACCCCGCGGAATTCATTCTCCTCACGGATAGCGACCTACGCAAGAAAATCGCCGCAGTCCTTCCCAACGGGAGCTTCCTGGCAAACGCCCCCGCGGGTATCTTAATTTGCGGAGACATCCGCCGGAGTTGCGGGGAACTATTATCTTATCTCCTGCAGGATTGTGCAGCTTGCGTAGAAAATCTTTTGCTGGCGGCTTCCATGATGGGATTGGGAGCATGCTGGCTCGGTGTCCACCCACGCCAGGAACGCATGGACGCAATCAAGAACATCTTGAGCCTGCCCCAGGAGGTCATCCCCGTCGCATGTGTTGCACTCGGATGGACGGCAGAAAAGAAAGCGCCCCGCACCAACTACGATCCCGCACAAGTCCATTTGAATGCCTGGTAGCATAAATGTATCAAAACACGTACCAACAACGAAACGCCATTGACCAAGATGACCCACGCCCACGCAGAAGGCGACAGGGCTCGTCTGACTTTGTCATCCTGGCATCCATGCTCGTCTTTTTGATGATGCTTTTCCTGCCAGTGATGGTTTCCAAGCGCCCGGTCTCATGGGAACCGCCAAGCAAAAAGTCCTTCGTGCGTTCTGTCCAGATCGCTTTCTCCAAACCAAGTGGCGCTGACCAGGACTACACGCCGACCCCCATCGTTTCCTTGAGTGCGGACTATTTCACTTTCGGAAGCGACTACCTGGTATTCTACCGCTTGCACAGCCTTCTGGCACAATTGGCCAAGACCGCTTTCCTGTGGCTCCTTCTCCGAAGATTGCGCGTCGCGGGTCATTATGCTGTCGGGTTCGCGTTCCTCATGGCCATCTGGCCCAGTAGCATCGAAGCAGTTATGACCCCTGCCATGCGGGGAGCCATCGCCGTATCGCTATTTATCTACATCTCCTTGTGGGCCGCCACATACTGCGCCTCCCCTAAATGGCTTCCCTGGATGTTCATTTCGGGAATAGCGGGATTTGTCGCACTGGGAGCCAGTCTCTGGGGTGCAATCCTGATCCCAACCATTCCCGCGGTCGCATGGTGGTGCAGAACGCCTGGAGAAAAAATGAAATGGCTCCATCTCGTCATCCCAGAAATCTGCGTCATCGCGGCATCCGTCATTTGCCTCTGTATGTCAAGATAGTTTCCCAGCCGTTTCTCAGACACATCATTTTTCGCATTTGTTCGTTTTTGTCCAGCGGAGTACTGACAAAAGGTTATAGTACGTCGCGTTTCTTTTCCTCCCCAACAATAATTCATTCAATCAGTCATGAAAAAGTTTCTACTCTCTTTGACCTGCGCACTGGCGGCATTCGCCCTCTATGCTGACCGTCTGACCCTGGCTGACGGTTCTGTCATCAACGGTACCCTCAAGAGCATCACTGGCGGCACTGCAGTCGTCACCACGGATTTTGCAGGTGAAATCAAGATTCCCGCCGACAAGATTGTCAAGCTGAATACGGTTGGCGCAGTGGAAATCGCCACGGAAGACGGCACCCGCGTCACTGGCAAGATTACCACCCGCGAAGCCGCCACGGGCACCGAAGGCGAAGCCGTCGCCGCAGAAACAACCGCCCAGAATCCCGTCGCCCTGCCCCTGACCAACATCAAGTATCTGTGGACAGAAGGCATGGAAGACCCCACCCTGCCCCCCAAGCGCAAATGGGATGGCGAATTCTCCGTGGACATCGCGGGGAAGACTGGCAACTCCGAGAAGTTCAATGGTGGTGCTGGCATCATCGCGAACCTGGTTGGACCCGTGGACAAGCTGAAGCTCTATGCCATGGCGAACTATGGTCGTGAGAACCACAACACCAACACCAAAAAATACATCGGCGGTGTTGACTATGAGCGCAAGCTCAACGAATCCAAGGCCAACTGGTATGCCAACTATGAAATCGAGCAGCAGACCACCAGCGGTCTTCGCCTCCGCAATGCGTTCGGCGCAGGTCTCGGCTACTACTTCTTCGAAGAGGCCAACACCAGCCTCCGCTTCCGCGCCGGTCTCACTGGCGTGACCCGCAAATACACCGATGGCAGCCACAATGACGCCACGGGCGCCGAAGCCAGCCTGCGCTATGAGCGCGACATCCAGGAATGGGGCAAGTGGGTCACCATGCTGACCTATCAGCCTACCTTCGACAACATCCACGACTACCGCGTCCTCCACGAATCCTCCTTGGATATCCCCGTGCTCTTCCAGTATCCTCTGAGCCTCCGCCTGGGTATCCTGAACGAATACAACAGCCGCACCGCACAAGGCGCAGACCGTATGGACACCAGCTACTTCGCCAAGATGGTCTTCAAGTGGAAATAAGAGCATAGCTCCTCGTTACCCCCGCGGTCTCTTCCATAGAGCACGGGGGTCTTTTCTTTCTAGCATTTTACAACTATTATATGGAAATCCTCGCCCCTGTCAATGCAAATACATTGGATGCCGCATTGGACGCGGGCGCTGACGCAGTCTATTTCGGACTCAAAAAATTAAACGCACGACGGGGGGCAAAGAATTTCTGCCAAGAGGATTTACCCGGCGTAGTTCAGAAAATCCACGCAAAAGGCGCAAAGGCGCACCTGACCCTGAATATCGATCTCTCTGCCCGAGAGACAGGCCTGGCGGCACGGACCCTTGCCTTCGCTCAGGAATGCGGGGTGGACGCGGTCATCGTGCGGGACCCCGCGGTGCTGGCGCTACAGTCGTATTTTCCGCGTCTGGAATTCCATCTGAGCACCCAGTCGGGAGTCTCCTCCAGCGCAGGCGTGCGCATGGCACGGGAATTAGGCTGCGACCGTGTAGTCCTAGCACGTGAACTGACCCGTCAGGAAATTGCCGCCTGTTGTGGCATAGATGGCATCGCCATTGAGGTCTTTGGGCAGGGCGCGCTCTGCTTCTGTTCCTCTGGACGATGCCTCCTTTCCAGTTGGGTCGGGGGTCGCAGTGGTAACCGCGGCGCTTGTGCATCACCCTGCCGCGTTGGATGGAAGAGCACTGCCCCCGAATCTCGGGAAGCCCATCCCCTTTCCATGAAAGATCTCTGCCTTGTGGAAGAACTACCCGCACTCTCCAAACTCGGTGTGGCATCCATGAAAATCGAAGGACGCCTGAAATCCGCCAGTTGGGTCGGTCAGGCAGTGGACCTATACCGTCGCGCCCATGACGCGAAAGCAGATTTGAGCGTGTTGCGGCAAGAGGCCAATGAACTTGGCGGCTATACAGGACGGACTCTCACCAAGGCATACTACGATGCGGAATTCAACGATCTCACCGATGGTCTGCAGGGACGGGCAAAATCCCTGAAAGCGCAGTTCTGCGCGGGGTGCTGCAGTAGTCCAGAGGACGCAGAAGAAGCGCCTTGCCTGGACGTCAATGTGGCAAAAGATGCCCAAGGAGGCACCGAATTTGCCTGCACCTTCGGCAATGCCACTAATTCCTTCAGAATCCCCTTCCAGCGCATCCCGAATCCACGACGCGCTGTGAAACTCTGCCAAATCTTGGATTCTCTCCTGGGACGTCTGCCACAGGAAGCCGCTACGGAATTCCACTGCCCCGATGACCTGGGAGAGACACTTCTTCCACGACGCTGCGAGGACACTATTCTCCAAAACATCAGCGATTTCCTGCGACAGGCAACCAAAGAGGACGACGGGAATATCCGGATTACTCTTCCCGAGGAAGTGGTTAGCGCCCAAACCATCGGCGAACGCAGCACACTCAACCGCAGGACCTTGGGAACACCCCCAAATCTCGTGCGTTTCTCACTCCGACAGGCGAAACTCCTGGCAGACCACTGGCGCGATTTCTGCTGCGAGAAGTGCCGCGTGGTCTTGACTGTGACAGCCAAAGACACCCCCGCCGATATCCGGAAAGCCATCGACTCTTTCCCCACCGAACATCGTCAGGAGGTCATTCTGGCGTTCCCGGCCGTCTGCTACGAAGAAGAGCTCCCTGCCCTGAAAGCATTGTTTGACTTCGCGGCAGAAAACGACTTGCTAGTAGAAGTCAACTCCTGGGATACCCTGCAACTGGCTCACGATGCCGCCGTGGGCTTTGTCACCGGACAGGGGCTGGCGGTCTTGAATCCACTTGCGGTCCGAATGCTGGCATCTCTTGGCGCCCAGTGGTGTGCAGTTTCCTGCGAGATTGACCAGGAACAACTGGAAGACCTGGTCTCGCTCTCCGAATTTCCTCTCTCGGTGCAGGTCTACGGAAGACCCGCACTCATGGTCACTCGGACCAAATTATCCGAGGCGTTCGCCCCCGCTCAGAACGGCGCTCCCGGCATACCCTTCCAGGATGCCCGAAAGACAATCCTCACTGCCAGGAACGAGGGGGCCTTAACCGCCCTCCGTCCCGAAACGCCCTTCGATTGGCGTGGCATCAAATCCGCAAAGGTCACCGCGGCTTATCTGGAAGCGGACTACTCTGGCGAGATATCGCCATTGTCTGCTCTCACACAATCCAAGGTGCCCTTCCTCTTCAACTACGATCGGCAATTGCGCTAAATCGACTGCCGATTTCTCCAACAAGCATTCTTTCCCAATATGTCTGACATCCAACGTGAAAACTGGGGCTCTAAACTCGGGTTCATCCTCTCCGTCGCAGGCAGTGCAATCGGCCTGGGTAACATCTGGCGCTTCCCATACATCGCTGGCGAAAACGGCGGCGGCGCATTCCTGGTCGTCTATCTGGCATGCGTGCTGCTGGTAGGTCTCCCCATCATGGTCTGCGAACTGGCCATCGGACGAAATGCCCAGACTGGCGCAGTCGGAGCATTCGCCAAAATCTTCCCTGGGAAGTCCAAGCTCTCCCGAACCCTGGGCGTCCTGACCTTCTTCGGCGGCATCGTCATTCTCTTCAGCAACCACATCGGTAGCGGTCTCTTGGTGGCCGGACTAGGTCTCGCCATGATCAAATGGGGCTTCAAGAGCGCAGGCCCCCTGGCACTGATTGTGGCAATGATCATTCTCTCCTACTACTCCGTCATCGGCGGATGGATTATCGAATACACGGTCAAATCCTTCCAACCCAACTCCTTCGCGCAACTGGAGACGGTGCCCGCCGCAAAGGACGCACTCATCGGCTTCCTGGGCACTCCCTGGCGCGTGGTCCTCTGGCACTTCGTCTTCCTGGGACTTTCCGCCGCCATGCTCTGGGGCGGCATCAAGGGCGGCATTGAACGCTGGTCCAAGATCCTCCTGCCAATGCTCTTCCTGCTACTCCTCGTTGTCATCATCCGCAGCCTCACCCTACCTGGCGCCTCCAAAGGACTGACCTTCTTATTCCACCCCGATTTTTCCAAACTCCAGCCCAGTGTCTTCCTGGCGGCCATCGGACATTCCTTCTACTCCCTCTCCTTGGGAATGGCAATCTCCATCACATACGGCAGCTACCAGACCAAGCACGACAACCTCTATAGCTCCGCACTCTCCGTCATCTCCCTGGATACCCTGGGCGCAATCCTGGCGGGCGTCGCTATCTTCCCCGCCGTCTTCGCCATGAACATGGATCCCGCCGCTGGCACGGGACTCGTCTTCCAGGTCCTCCCCGCCACCTTCAACAGAATCCCCCTGGGATGGCTCTGGAGCGGACTCTTCTTCATCATGCTCGCCATCGCCGCACTCACCAGCGCTGCCTCACTCATGGAATGCGGTGTGACTTTCCTCCTGGACCACACCAAACTCAAACGCCACGGCGCAATCATCCTTGTCTATGTAATTATCGGACTCTTTGGTGTCCTCTCATGCGTCTCCATCCTGGATTGGTCCAACCTGGAACCCGTCCACAAGTTCCTCGTAAGGTTCTTCGGCGAAACCCTCGCCAATGGAGACTGGCTTGACTTCCTGGATACCTTCTGCAATAACTTCATCCTGCCCATCACCGCCCTGCTGACCGCACTCTTCGCCGGATGGGCATGGACAACCAGAAAAGCAACCGACGAACTCCGCATGGGCGCAGAAAAGATCGCTGACAAGAACCTGCTTATCTGGAGCGCGGGTCTCCTGGATGACGAAGCATACTGCGCCGCCGCTGAACGACACGGCCTGACCTTCTCCTCACTCTGGGCTTTCGCAATCCGATACATCGCACCACTGGCGATTGTCGCCATCTTCCTCAGCGCTATCGGATTACTCTAACTCAATAGACAAAACAATCATTCGCCCCGCATTGCCCCAAAAACAGTGCGGGGCTTCTTGTTTGGAGGAAGAGGTGTCAATTTCCGCTGGAAAATCCCAAAAACACCCCAGACATCTTACAAAAATGTAAAAAAAGAAAATCTTCTGCTATGTTATTTTCGTTCACAAATCATTTCTCTTTCCCTATGATGAAATATCTCACCTCACTGTTCTGTTTTGGGGGATTGCTCCTATTGACGGGCTGCTGTGACCTCCGCTACACGCCTCCCCAGCGTCCCACGGCAGGAATGTTTCCCACATTACTGCCAGCCAGTGAACTGCGGCGTTTCACGCCCGTGCAAATTGATGTCAACGAATTGGAAGCGCATCTGAGGGAACTCTCATTTTGGGAACCCCTGAAGGCCTCTCATCTAGAGCAAACCGAATTATCCCTGGTTGTCCGAAGCCTTGCGCGACGGGGCTACGCGGAATTGGACTCGCGCCGTTGCGACTGTACCATCCACTGGGTGATTTTCATGGGTCATCCTGGAGAATTAACGATAGCGGGAGAGACCGCGGATGGTCAAATCCTCCGCAAAAGCTGGTACAAATGACCACTGCCAAGCATAAAATCTGGGGCATTGTCCCGTTACTGATTTGCCTCCTCCTCTGGGGAGGGCTATCCTGGTTGAATCAGGGCCGCGTCATTCCGACGCCACTCGAAACTGCCAGGGCGTTCCTCGGAATCATCCAGGATCCAGAATGCTGGCAAGACCTCCTGGCGACCATCCTCCGCGGACTGGCGGGACTCCTCGGCGGAGGAATGCTTGCCATCACGGCAGGAATCTTCTGCGGACGACATCCAAAAATCCATGACGCAGTCTCCCCCGTCATCACACTCGTCCAAAGCTGTCCTCCCATCGTATGGATTTCCCTGCTCTTAGTGTGGCTCTCCATCGGCAATGCAGTCCCATTCACTGTGGTATTCCTCTCCGTATTCCCTGTGCTCTTCGTCAACACCGCCACCGCAACCCGAGGATTGGATGAACGATGGTTCGAATTGGCGAAAATATACCGCTTCTCACGCTGGAAACACTTGACTGCCATCATCCTGCCAGGAATTTCCCAGGGGCTGGCCGCAGGCTTCTCCTACGCGCTGGGAATCACATGGAAAGTCACCGCCACTGCGGAATTCTTCGGCGCACAAAACGGCATCGGCGCCAGAATCTACAAGTGCTACCGCGAAATGGCACTGCCACAACTCTTTGCATGGACACTCCTCATCGCCATGGTCGGCGTTGTCATAGAAGCACTCCTCATCCAAAAAATCCGCAGAAAATGACCCCGACTATCCTGCAATTCCAAAATGTGGATTTCCAGTGGGCGGATGCCACAAAGCCATTGATCCAGAATTTCACCTGGTCTCTGGAACCAGGGGAGGCATTCTATCTGGACGCGCCTTCCGGCCAAGGAAAAAGCACCTTCCTGAAACTGGCCACGGGACTCCTGAAACCCACCCGCGGAAAAATCCTCCGCGACACCAAACAAATCGGCTTCGCATTCCAGGACCAACGACTCCTCCCCTGGCTTACACCATACGAGAATCTGAAGCTCGCCATGAGACACCCCGATGACGAGCAAATCCATAAGCTCCTAGCTCGAGTCGGACTCACACAAAAGGCGGAACAGCACACCAGCACACTCTCTGGCGGAGAGGCACAGCGCATCAACATCGCAAGGGCGCTCCTAAATAACCCACTGTTGCTCGTTCTCGACGAACCATTCAATGGCCTAGATGAGGAAAACGCACAAATCTGCGCCGAACTCATCCAAGAATGGAAAAATCACTCCCCCGAAAATACGCTAATTCTCACAACACATCTCCATAAATTCCAAACACTCTGCAACGCGAAAAAACTCGTTTTTTCATGAAATATTGAAAAAAAATACCCCTACATTCGCATTTTCCGAAAAAATTCCATTCAGTTTCACTTTAAATTTGCCCTTCATAAGCTAAATTGAGAAAATTCGATTTTTGCTTCATTCCTATACATCAATCCCGAACAAGGACAAAACCTAAAATGCTCAAGAGACAAGTAAAACTGCTCCTCGGTATCCTGGCACTGGTAGCTACCATGAATTTCACGCCAGTTTTCGCAGAAGATACCCATGCTTCTAGCGATCTTCTGGATCCCAATGGCGCCATCGTCTCCACCGAACTCTACATCTGGAACCGATTCTCCGATTTGCTGGATATCATCCGTTGCGGCGTAGCTCTGGGGCCTGGCATCGGTGCAGAAGTCGCCATCACCAACTACGTTCAGTTGTCCGCATACGCAAATGTGGAAACGGGTATCGCATTCCCTCACTGCATTCCTCCCCTGTGGCTGGTTGACAAATACGAGAACAACACCAACGCCTTCGAGTACCACAAGGCAAAGTACGCCACCGCGGCATTCGGCCCCTGGCGCGTGGAAACCGACGCAACCAGCCCATACGTGGATTACTACCACTTCCGTCGTGACAAGTGGGATGTCCGCGTCCAGCTGGATGCTCTGTTGATTCACCTCTACATTGCCCTGCGTCCTGTGGAAATCATTGATTTCTTCACTGGCATCGCTGGTGTTGACATTTCCCTGGATGACATGCAGTTGGATCCCATCGTGGAGCGCCGTCCTGCCGACCAGTTTGGCCGCGGCATCTGCAATATCATCTTCGGCGTCTGCGAAGTTCCCAACAACATCTTCCGTGTGACCCGCACCGAAGGCGACCTGGCTGGCTGCTCCAAGGGCATTGGCCTGGGACTCTGGCGCTTCCTCGTCCGCGAGTGCGTGGGTGTTGTGGAAACTGTCACCTTCCCCTTCGGCTGGGAGCCCATCGTTGAACCCGCATACGTGCTGAACGACCAGGACCAGGCCACCACCTGGAAGGTCGTCACTCCCTCTTTCCACAAGCGCTACTAGTCTAGCGAAGTCATAAAAAACGATAAATTCGTTTTTCACCAGCCGGCGGCACCGCCGACGCTACGGCGCCGGATTACCCGCCGGCTTTTGTTTTGTGCCGATGGAATATCCTCCTGCGGAAAATGACCCGGGAGAAGAAATGCTACGATATGCCTGCGAGAAGGAACATCTTTCGTGACCGCCTACAGGACCGCCTGGAAAAACTGGATGCGGCTACCCTCAGAAAATATCTCGGGAACGCCCTGACGGAAAAAGACTTCTTCGAAGAAATCTTCGATACCCTGCGGGAAGGCATCATCGTCCTGGACAATGCCCTGCGCATCCATGTGGCAAATCCCGCCGCCATGCGACTCTTCGGCATCCCCGAAGACGCCATCGGACAGCCCATCGGCAGATATTTCCGACAGATTGACTGGAAGCAACTCCTGCAAATCCCCGCGGACCAATGGGGGCGCTTCAGCCGCCAGGAAATCGAAATCTTCTACCCCGAACGACGATTCCTATCGTTCTACCTTATTCCTGCCCCAGAACCGCCCGAACTTGCCAACGAAGAGCAACTCCTGGCAACACTCATCTTCCACGATGTCACAGAACGGCGCGAGGACAACGAAAAGACAGTGGAGACACAACGCGTCACCGCTATCACACAACTGGCGGCGGGAGTCGCACATGAACTGGGAAATCCCCTCAATGCCTTGGGAATACACCTCCAAATTCTCAAACGGAAACTCCGTAATCCAGATGACACGGTCGTCCGCGAGGCCGCAACGCACTTCGTGGATATCGCCGACCAGGAACTCCAGCGACTGGACAGCATCGTCAAGAACTTCCTCAGTGCGGTCCGCCCCACGCAGCTTACCATGACACCCGTCAATCTGCAGCTGCTCCTGGAAAGCGCCCTGGGCTTCCTGGAACCCGAACTCAAGGCAAAGGACATCGCTGTCGAAATGGATTTCCCCGACCTGGTCCCCGCCATCTCCGGCGATGCGGGACAACTCACACAGGCATTCTTCAACCTGGTCAAGAATGCCATGCAGGCCATGCCAAACGGCGGAACCATCCAAATCAACTGCACGGTGGATGACGTATTCGTCCACCTGCGCTTTGCCGACAATGGTCCTGGTCTAACCCGCGAACAACTCTCCCGCCTCATGGAACCCTACTACACCACGAAGGAGGGAGGCCATGGACTGGGATTGCTCATCGTGGACCGCATCGTCCGCTCCCACGGCGGCGATTTGGCCATAGACGGGAAACCAGGCGCGGGAGCCGCATTTACCCTCAGTTTTCCCCGACACGCCAGAGTCATCCGGCAACTCGCCGCGCCGGAAGCATAACTCAGCACGACGGAATGCGCACCTTCCGCGCCTTCCGCGGTTCCCCAATTTCCGCGCCTTCCGCGGTTCCCAAATTTCCGCGCCTTCCGCGCCTTCCGCATCGAATATTAAACACACTATGGCAACACTACCCGTCATTCTCGTCATTGACGACGAACGAAATACCCGCGAAGGATTGCGGGACGCCTTCAGCGACAAATATGAAATCCTGCTGGCGGACTCCGCCACCCAGGGGCTTGCCACCCTCAAGAAACGCAAGGTGGACATCGTTCTTACCGACCTGCGTATGCCTGGGATGGACGGCATGGCATTCACCCGTGAGGTTGTCTCCTGGCCAGACGCCCCCCTCATCATCATGCTGACGGCATACGGTTCTGTCCAAACCGCCATGGCGGCCATGCGTGCGGGTGCCTACGACTACCTGACGAAACCCGTCAATCTAGACGATTTAGAGATGATGATCGACCGCGGTCTGGAAGTCCTAGCGGAGCGCAAAGCCGCCGAGCGCAAGAGTGCGGGGGTAGCTCCCGAAGGCATCATCGGCTCCTCTCCCGTCATGAAGGCGCTTCTGGAAGAAGCCCGCCAGGTAGCGGATTCCCGCTCCACAGTGCTGATTACGGGGGAAAGCGGCACAGGCAAGGAGCTATTCGCCCATGCGCTTCACGCCTGGAGTCCCCGCGCCCGCGCACCATTTGTGGCAGTACATTGCGCCGCACTCAACGAGAACCTCCTGGAAAGTGAACTCTTCGGACATGAAAAGGGTGCCTACACGGGCGCCAACGAACGCTTCATTGGTCGATTTGAACGGGCGGACCACGGAACCCTCTTCCTGGATGAAATTGGAGAAATATCCCTCTCCACACAGGTCAAACTCCTGCGCGTCCTGGAGACACGAAATCTGGAACGCGTCGGCGGTTCCACTACTATCCCGGTGGATGTGCGACTCATTGCCGCCACCAACCGGGACCTGAAGGCCATGGTACAGGCAGGGACCTTCCGGGAAGACCTCTTCTACCGCCTCAATGTAGTCAACCTAAAACTTCCCCCCCTGCGGGAACACCAACAGGACATCCGACCACTCCTGGAACACTTCCTCACCGTCGCCGCAAAGGACAACGACCGCCCCGTCACAGGCATTACCCAGGACGCCGCAGCAGTCCTGGAATCCTACTCCTGGCCAGGGAACATCCGCGAATTGCGGAATTGTGTGGAGCGCATGGTGGTAATGGCACGCGGCACACTGCTGACCGTAAAGGACATCCCACAGGAAATCGTGGATGCCTTCTCCGCTCCCACAACCACCGCTAAAAGCACACAACTTCCGGAGGACACGCCTCCTTCAGAGACGCCAGCCGCCGAACCCGAGACCCTGGATATCAAGTCCAACGAACTCTCCACCATGAAGAGAGCCCTGGAACAGGCACACGGCAACCGTACCCGCGCCGCCGAAATCCTCGGTATCAGCCGACGGACTCTCCAACGGCGACTCCTGCAATATCCCGAACTTAACAATACGCCTGAAGAGTGATGAACACCTTTCCCATAGTCCCTCCCAAAAATCCAGGCGTATTCCGCATCCTCCACTTCTCCGACATCCACACGGGACTAAAGGACTGGAAGTGGCGATATCTCCTGGACAAGCGCTTCTTCGGCAGACTCAACCAGTTCGCCACACGGCAACGCAAACTTTCCCTGGAAAACATCGCGCTGCTGACGGAACACTATGCCGATATGCAGGTGGACGCGGCACTCTGCACAGGAGACCTGACCTCCATCGGCTCACAGGAGGAATTCCAACACGCAGAAGAAATCCTGGCACCACTGCGCCAAAAAGCGGGCGAGAATTTTCTCTACGTCCCAGGAAACCACGACGCATACATCCCGCAAAACCACCCTGCCTTGGCAGAGGCCTTCAAGAATCTCAACCAGGGGCGCTGTGAATTAACCGACCTGCCACAGTCTGTTACCATCGGCCCCGTGGAATTCATCCTCCTCAACCCCGCACGGCCATGCGCAATATGGCTATCAACAGGAGCCCTATCTGCCGACGGCTGGAATAAACTGGATTATATTCTCTCACTTCCCGCGCGGGCACGCGTACGTGTGGTGGCTACGCACTTCCCACTCAGCAACCATACGGGACACGCGCTCTCCTGGCGCACAAAACTCGAAAACGGAGAACATCTGCTGGAACATGGCCGCAAAGGCGCCTTCCAGGCAATTCTTTCCGGCCATGTCCACCTCCCCTTCATTCTGCCTCCCGACAAAGAGGGCTTCTGGCAAATCGGGGCAGGGTCACTCACGCTTCGAGACTCTTTTTCTTTGATTGACATCGACAGCGCCACTGGCGCCATCACACCGCAAATCATCAAACTCAATCCCCTATGAAGAACTACCTCGCATTCGATCTCGGCGCCTCCAGCGGCCGCGCAATCATGGGACACTATGACGGCGAAACCATCAAACTGGAAGAACTCCACCGCTTCGCCAATGGCCCAATCACCGTCGGAGATGGCCTCTTCTGGGATTTCAATACCCTCTTCGCCGAAATCAAGGAAGGTCTCCGCAAAGCCCTGGCGACAGGTCAGACCATTGACGGCATCGGCATTGACACCTGGGGTGTGGATGTCTGCTACCTGGGCGCCGATGGCAAACTCATCGGACTGCCGCACCACTATCGCGATCCACGCACCGACGATGTGATGCCTTGGACTTTCGAACGCATCTCCAAGGACGACATCTACAAGGAAACCGGCATCCAGTTCCTCAACCTCAATACAGTCTTCCAGCTCTCCGCATCCGTCCGCGACAACGAGGAGGCCCTCAAACAGACCGACAAGCTGCTCTTCGTGCCTAACGCCCTCACCTATCTCCTCTGCGGAAATGTCTCGGCGGAATACTCCATCGCCACCACCTCCCAGATTTTCAATCCCACCACGGGCGACTGGTCCTGGAAAATCATCGACGCACTGGGCCTGAAGCGCTCCATCTTCCCCAAAATCACCCCATCCTGCACCGTGGCGGGAACTCTCACCCCGGAAATCCAGGCGGAGTTCAACTGCGGGCCCATCCCCGTCATCCTCATTGGCACCCATGACACCGCCAGCGCCGTGGCCGCAGTCCCTGCCGTCAACGAAACTGGCTGGGCCTATCTCTCCAGCGGAACCTGGAGCCTCATGGGCGTGGAACTGCCCAAACCCTGTGTCACGGAAGCCGCCCAGGCCGCTAACTACACCAACGAAGGAGGTGTCGGCAACACCATCCGCTTCCTCAAGAACATCATGGGCCTTTGGCTCATCCAGGAATGCAGAAACCAGTGGATCCGCGAAGGAAACAAGTACTCCTTCGCCGAACTGGCCACCATGGCACGGGAAGAAGCGGAGCCCTTCTTCGCCATCATCAACCCCAACGACCATCTCTTCGAAGCTCCTGGTGACATGCCCTCCCGCATCAAGCAGTTCTGCAAAGAGAGCGGCCAGCGCGTTCCCGAAACTCCCGCACAGATTGTCCGTATTGCCCTGGAATCCCTGGCACTGCGCTATCGCCAGACCTGGAATGAGCTGGAAGCCATCACTGGCGAAAAGCTCCACACTCTCCATCTCGTCGGCGGTGGATGCCAGAATGTCCTCCTCAACGAATTCACTGCTAACGCAATTCAGGCCACGGTCGTCACGGGCCCCGTCGAAGCCACCGCCTTCGGGAACATCCTGGGTCAAGGCATTGCCACTGGAACCATCGCTAATCTCAACGCCGCACGCGAAATCGTGAAGCGCTCCGAGAATGTCCAATGCTACCAGCCCACCGAGGCGGAAGCCTGGGAGGCCGCTTTCAAGCGCTACGAGGCAATCTGCCTGTCCAGTAACTCCATCGGCTAAACAACGCACCAATATGCGCCGACTTTTGAATGCCATCCTGTTTTTCCTGTTGTGCGGAGTAACCCTCTTTGCGCAGAGCACACCTCAGGTCATGCCTTCCTTCCAGGAACTCATGAGCGAATTCACAATCCTGCAAGAAGACCATACCGAAAACCAAAAACTGCTTTCGACGGTCTATACGGGCCTCAAGGAACTCACACAGACTGCCTCAAATGACGCAATTCTGGAGAATTCCATCAAGCTCTATCGGCAAATCTCCGAGGTCATCTCGGCCATCCAGCAGGAACAGGAACAACAGGTCGCCTTCAAAAATACCATCTCACGATACTCGGGGGACCGACAACTCCTCCGCCAGGAACAGACCTACCTCTCGCACTATCTGGACGAACTCCAGAAATTTGGTCGTGAACAAGAAGGAGCCATGGCATATCTGCAACAGGCACAAAAACAACTCAGCCTCCGTATCGCAAATATGCCACCGCCTCCACGCTTCACGGGGAATTTCGACATCGAATTCGTCTTGATCGCCACGGACAGAAACAACGCCTTCTACATCACAAAGGAACCGCTTTCCCAGGAGCAAATCTTCACCATCTGGAAGGCAATGCACCCCGAATTGAACGACCAGGAACTACAGAAAATCCAGGAGGATTTTAAGCAAAAGGGCATCTGCCTCTATGAAGCACGGCAAATCGCCGCTTGCATGGGACGGCTCTTTGGCGGCTTCCCTTGCACGCTGCCCTCCGAAGCACAGGTCGCCGCCCTCCGAGAATACGGCCAGACCCTCCCCAAAGCCGTCTGGCTTGATGGAAAACAAAACCTGGAACCTGTCGAAAAAGAAGCCCTGCTCCGTTTCGGCATGACTATCGGACGTGTCTGGGACCCCACGGCTAAACTGGGTGCACACCAGAACCGCAATGCCGTCATCTCCGAAATCCCCTGGGCAAAATACCCCGAACTGGGATGCGTCCTGACTACAGTCATTGACGCAGGCCGCGCAAAGAAACGCGCCATCATCGAAAAACTCCTGGATGAAACCGCGACGCAAGTAGACCAAACAGACAATACCCCGGAGGAGGATGCGCAATGAATAAATCCATTCTGACAATTGCATTTCTCCTCTTTGCGGGAATCGCGAACAGCCTCTTTGCACAGGATTACCCACCTCTTGACGAAGGAGGTATCGGACTCTCCCCCGAGGTGCTTCGCACCCTGACCGCACCACAACCCAAGCACAATTCATATACCACACGCTGCAAGGGAGCATTCCTGCGCACCAAAGTCGTCAACACCAAGAAATCCTACAAAGTCGCCGCAAATCTTACCATCGTGGAGCCTTTCCAGCAACCCGCTTTGAAACTGGAAAGACAGGAATACCGTATCTACACGGAAGTCCGGTTGTACGAGATGCTGCTACGCATTTTTACACCCGGTGAGGACGAAAACCACGGCACTTACGACTACCAGCGTCTGGATGGCGAAGTTTGGGAAGGAGAGACCTCTGAACGGACTGTCCTCCACGGCTCTTCTCCGCTGAAAAACATCCAAGTCAACATCAATGGCATCACGTTGATGACGGACGACAAGGGCGTCGTCCTGGACCCCGAGATCAAACTGGATATCCTGGGGTCATTCGACGACCTGGGAACACGGAAAGTCAATTTTTTCATTGAAGCCCCCGAAATGGAACCCGTGGATTTTCCTATGAACCGCACCATGCCCAAACGTCAGGCAAAAGACGACCGTGGCATTGACGAAGAAGAGAGATACGAACTCCTTGTGGCACTGGGACTGGATTTCGCCCTCAGCAAAGGCGAACCAGAACAGGATGCGCTACAAATCAAGGCAATTCTTCCAACGGATTTCGCATACGCACAGGCAGGAACACACTTCCCACTCAAACTCCAAGTCAAGAATCCCAGCACAAGACAGACATCCTGCCTCATCGCACGGACGTTCTCACGGTGCCCCGGACTGAATGGGAAACTCTTCTACTTCGGCGCAGTCCGACCCGGGGAGACCAAAGAATTCACCAGAATGATTGTCGTCGACAAGACGGAAAAATCCAACACCGCCAATCTGGAAATCCGCTTCTCGGACAGTTGGGGAATCCTTCAGCAAAATCTCCCCCTGACCTTCACCGTAATCCACTAAACACTTTCTGTAACGAAGTTTCTTCCATAACCCTAGTCCATACCAATAACCCAAGGAGAATCAAAATGCCCTTCAAAGCAATGACCGCCGCTGAAATCAAACAGCGCTATGAGCTGGCACAGAAGTATTTCGCCGATCTCGGCATCGATACCGAAGACGCCCTCAAGGCACTCGCCGCAACCCCAATCTCCCTCCATTGCTGGCAGGGCGATGACGTCCACGGCTTCGAAGTCCACGACTCCAGCGTCTCCGGCGGCGGCATCCTCAGCACCGGTAACTACCCCGGCTGCGCCATGAATGCCGACCAACTCCGCAGCGATGCGGAAGTGGCCCTGAAGCTCATCCCTGGCCTCAAGCGCTTCAACCTCCATGCCATCTACGCAGAAACCGATGGGAAGGTCGTGGATCGTGACGAAATCACCCCCGAGCACTTCGCCAACTGGATGAAGTGGGCGAAGAAGCAGGGCGTCGCTCTGGACTTCAACCCCACCTTCTTTGCACATCCCCTGGCAAACTCCGGATACACACTCTCCAACGCCGACAAGAAAGTCCGCGAATTCTGGATCCGCCACGGCAAGCAGTCCCGCGAAATCGCCGCCGCCATGGGTAAGGCACAGGGCACGCCCTGTATCGTTAACCACTGGGTGCCCGATGGCGCAAAGGACCAGCCCATCGACAGACTCGCCCCCCGGAAGTTCCTCCGTGATTCCTACGACGAAATCTTCTCCGTGAAATACAGCCCCAAGTACATCCGTGATGGCGTGGAGAGCAAACTCTTCGGTATCGGCGCAGAAGACTACACCGTGGGCTCCCATGAGTTCTACATGAGCTATGTCGCCACACGACCCAACCAGGATATCATGCTGACCTTCGATATGGGACACTTCCATCCCACCGAAACCATCCATGACAAGATCGCATCCGTGGCTCCCTTCCAGAAGGAACTCCTCCTCCACGTCTCCCGCGGCATCCGCTGGGACTCCGACCACGTGGTCAACTTCAACGACGACCTGCGGAATCTCTTCCTCCAGCTGGTCCGCTGCAACTTCCTCTCCAAGACCTACATCGCACTGGACTTCTTCGATGGCTCCATCGACCGCATCGGCGCATGGGTCGTGGGAACCCGCGCAGCCCAGAAGGCACTGCTCTTCGCACTCCTGGAACCCACCGCTATCCTCAAGAAATTCGAAAAGGATGGCGACAACGCCATGAAGCTGGCCCTCCTGGAAGAACTCAAGGGCGCACCCTGGGAAGCCGTCTATGACGAATTCTGCCGTCGCAACAAGGTCACCGTGGGTAACGCCTGGCTCAACGACCTCTACGATTACGACCGCAAGGTCGCCCGCAAGCGCTAATCGCCAAAAGGAGATTCTTTCATCATGGGAACCAATTCCCAGAGATTCGCAATATCGGTCATGTTCCATGACCGCGTTGGCATCGTTGCGGAGGTCTCTGCCGCAGTGGCAAAACTGGGCGGGAACCTCCTGGATGTGAGTCAGACGGTCTTGGGTGGATACTTCTCCATGATTCTGTTGGGTGACTTTCCCGAAAAAATCACCCAACAGGACATCCAGAAGGCCCTGGAGGACATCGCAGCCCTGAAAGGCGCATGCTTCGGCGTCCTGCCCGTCTTCGGCTCCACCGAAACGCCTGAAACCACTGAAGACGACGATACGTACATCCTGACCGCGTCGGGACACGACCAGCCTGGACTGGTGGCAAAGCTCTCCGCTTACCTCAAGGAACGGAACATCAATATTGTAGACCTCTCCAGCAGAAATCACCACGGCGAATACACCATGATCTGGCAGATTAAAATCCCGTCAGAACTGGATGTACAGAAACTCCAGAAGAGCATCAAACTGGCATTCAAGCCGGAACTGGATATCGGACTCCGACACGAGGCACTCTTCAAGGTCACCAACGAAATCTGACCACACCCCTCACATCACGCAAGCGCTCTGTTCCCTAAGATGGTAGGCATTTCGACCCCGGATGGGGTCAGTGAACACAGCCCCGGGCGCAAGCCCGGGGTAGGTGGGTTTTAGTTTTTGGGACCCCGGAGGGGTCCGTGAGGCCATCAATTACCTACCCTCTTGGGGAACAGCGCATACGCAAAAAGGGCTGTTGCATAACCTCAATACGAGGCGGCAACGGCCCTTTTTTTACCCGACGCCGACTCCCCTACCGTTGGCGCCGACGCAATTCTCTATTGTCAAGCCATGGCATGAGTTTCATAATCCACGGCTCCGTGAAGCGCTTATACCCCCCAAGACAGATGAAGGATGCGAAATGCAGCACCTGCCAAAGTGGGTCATGACGGGTCTTTTCAAACTCATCTTCCTCCCCGGGATTCCGAATCATCATGAAAAACTTGATGGCGCGGATTTCATTGTTCTTCAAGGTAAAACCCCATTGACGAAGAATTTTGATTGAGGTATGCCCATGGTGGTTCTCAAGAACGCCCAAGTCATGGAAGAGCGCGCAAATCGCCAGACTATCACTATCGCACCTCCCGCAGTGACGCATGGCTACCTCATATACCCCTAAAGAATACTCCGCCAATCCACCCGCATAATGATGGTGACGACGGCATTTCGCACTGAAATACTTGCTCGCCTTCAGTTCAGTTATGACTTGAGAAAGACCAGGACGACGCCCCTGAATCTTCTCCAAAATCTGCAAAATGCGTGCACGATTGGCACTCTGCTTGTCAAACGCTAGTTCACTTCTCTCCGTTTTTGTCAAAAAAGGAATTCGACCCATCACTTTCCTCCTTTGTGATTGCGACTTTCTTTTTTCAGATACTATTTATGATGAACCAATTGCGTATTCTTTATCCCAAACGCACAATGATGCGATGAAACCCTTGTTACAATTCCTCAAACGGAACTCCATTCAAAGATATTGTATCAATAAATTGACAATATTTCAAGGGTTTCCTTGACTATTTTCTGATATTTTGCTCTTTTTTACGCAACGCAGTGTTCCACAAAATCACTATTCTTTGTTGAATGTCACCAGAAGATACTTTGTTTCACCGAAAGTGCCAGATACGTCTGGAGTAATGGCGACTACGCGCCTCACCTCCTATGCGTTGGCATTTAGGTCTTTTTCCCAATTGTCATCTTTTATACTGTGTGACCCCTTTAACGCGAAAAGCAAATGTTTGTTTCCATCCTGAACGAGGAGAAGACAGAATCTATCTCACTCCCAAGTTATGACCATGTGAGCAAATGACGTTCGAAATGGGGAAGGAAGTATATTTCCCCGTGGAACAGGAATAGGCGGCAGTGTATCCTTTTCTCTTACTGAGACACACCACGTATAATTGCCCCCGAGGTTATGATAAAGCGAAAATCGCTTGAATATGTCCATGACACAGGATAATTGACTTTCCGCAAAAAGCGTTTCAAAGAAAGCAAGGAATTAAAGCTTTCGTCCCCTACCCATATATGCACGAACGAAAATTGCTGATTAATATTTTTAAAATATAACTGAAGACTTTCGGGAGTACACGCAACCCCCGTCCCCTTAGGACTAACCTGAACATAATTCCTCGCCTTTCCAGGGATTGGGGATTCCGAAATGGTCCGTTCATCATACAACCGACCATTAATCAAAAATATCGTGTATTCCACATCTGATTCATGTGAAGAATGTTCCAACGAGAAGACAAGCGTCTCTGATGATATCTGTCTTCCCTCAATCTCTTTTGTGAGAGAAGCAACCCCCTGACTGACAGAGCGTATCTTCTCCTCCAAATAACGATTTTCCTCTTCCAAAAGCGTCTGATCATTCTCAAGCTGAACCATTCCATTGGCAACCTCAGCCTTTTCTGCTAGTTGCTCCCGGTGCAATGCAAGCAATTTTGACACTTCACCTTCTGCCTCTATTACAGAATCAAACAATGCTGCCTGTTCAGCTCGTTCATCCAAAATATTATAAATTATACCCACATCGGCTGTTTGGATTCCATTTTGAGACAACCACCTCGTCTCCTTTTTGCGTTCCGCCTCTTCGCATTGAACTCGCAAAGCCGCCAACTCAGCCTGCACAACCTCAATACTCATCGAAGCACGCTCCTTCACCTTTTTTCCAACCATCTGAGCAATCACGAAGAGCGACAGGGCAATAAACATGATTCCTCCAAAGGTATTGCACATCGTATCCAGTAATAAATCCAGACTGCCAGGAAGACTATTTTTTCGTCTGTATCTCATATGCCAATACCTCACTAAAAAACTACCTCATCGTCTGCTACGGGTTCACGTCCCAGCTGAATTTTAGGCGATATAGTCTTGATTGCAGATTGAATCTCACTACTCCTGGCTAAACTTCCTCGACGGAAAAGCAGAACAGGATAAAATTCCTTCGCATTGTAATTACGCAACCAGACACAAAGGGTAAATAGATTTTGAAATTCCTTCACCTCATGAGACTGAGCAGGATACTCAACAGCCCGAAAGGATCCGTCGTTTCTGCATTCAACAAGAAGTGGCCTCAAATTGTTTATTCCCCGGAAAGCAAATGACAGTTTCTTCGTCGTTTCCTCGAGTTTTTGAGACAATTGCTCCTCTTCCTCTCGATGCATCTGGAGTTCATCCTTCAGACTCTGGTTCCTTATCTCAACTTCCGTCAATTTCGCTTGCGAGGAATCTCGTTCCTGTCTTGCTTCATCGACCTTAACCAACTCCTCCTGGATGAGTTTCGATAGATTTTCGCAACGCTGGCGAATCCCTTCCAATTTCTTTGTCTGTTCCTCGACGACCTGCTGATCCATTTTCAGGATATCCTTTAGTTCCTGCGTTGACAAACCAAAGAAGGGCTGAAACGCCTCCTCCCATTCGGAAGGAACTATCTCAGATTGTGCGGTAGCAAGACGGTTACGTGCCTCCTCCGATTCATGGATCAGCTTTTCATATTCAGGATTTGCCCGTTTTATTGCATTGGTAGTTTGGTCAACCAGTTGCAACGCAAGCACAAGAACTATGATAATCATGACGCCACTTAAGGACGTCACAATATCCTGGAAAGAGAAAAAAGAGACCTGTATGTCTTTTTTGCGCATTATCTTGTTCTATTGCTTAAATACAGGGTCAGTTTCTTCCATTTGTTCAACCAAGTCAACCATCCGTAGTTTGCTGGTAATTTTCCGATAGCAAAGTCTCGCTACCTGATCGAGAAATTCCTCTTCCTTCTGCATAAGGAACGTCATTAGAAGCTGAACGACCAACGCATCAACAAGAGCAATCAAAGTCGTTTCGAATGCAATAGCCAAACCAGAGGTAACCCCAGACAAAGCATTCTTCAAGCCCTCCAAATCAGCACCACTTGCCACGACATTGCCAAATCCACCTACTGCCTGGGACAAGCCGAGAACTGTACCAATAAAACCCAAAACCGGAATGGCCCAAATCAGTCCCTTCGGAAGAGTGTATGTGCTTTCCGTGAATTCAGCATCCGTATCCGCCTGGTCTTTCAGGACAGAGGAGACCTCGGATATCTTACCGATATGATCCAAATTTTGAAGTGCACATTCCATTCTCCACAAAACCATATAGTGTTCACTCATGAACACCTTAGCATGTATAGCCGAAATAATGTCGTGGGCGTTCATGCGGGATACGACATATCCTGGATTATCTGGAATTACATCAATACTCAGAGCACGACGCTGATTGTGCAGTTTTAGCCATTTGATAAAAAGAAACACCAGACACCAGAATGTCAAAAACATCGTGTAATATGGAATGGAACTACGCTGGGCGTTCCCTCCATGAAAGAACATATCCACCATCTGCCATTTCCCTTTCAAATGAAGGGGATATAGGCACAGGTAGAAGATGACCGTGGCGCCCCCCCCCAACACACAGGATAGGACATTGTTCACCGCAGTATATTTCTTGCCCAAAAGCCCCAAACGCCCTTCAAAGTCAGACATGACAAAATTTAATTCGTAAGTCCCCACGGTTAATTCTCCTAACGCATGTTCGATTAATTACAAAGACTGAACAAAAGTTTTCAAATCCTATTATTCAAACTATTGTGTTATTGCTGTAAGGATCTTCACCATATTGGTTAGCTCCGACTGTACCCCGTCGGCAAAAATCTATTAGCAACGCAATACTGCAGACAACCAAAGACAAAAAACAAATTATTCCCAACCCCAACATCCCTACAGCATTATCCTCTGCACATCCAATTCCCGCTAAAATCGAAAAGGGAAGCGGAATACAAAGAATGAGAAGCCAAAAACCAGATTTACCTATGTCATGCAATCTTCGGACTTGCACAGCCAAATTTGGGAGAGCAACGGCCAATGAATATATCCCCCCAAAGATTGGAGGAAAGAAAAGATTAATCCCCAAACCAATAAGGGAGGAAAACAAACAGAAGAACCAAAATTCTCTTCGGGAAGCTCGTCCGCTGAAATCTACATATTTCTTAAAACACACCAGGTAACAATCCAAAGCCCCTAAAGGCGTAGAATTAGAAAAACGAGGCGAAGCGGAATAAACCGAATTCGCAGCTTTCCCTGCCTTGCCGACACCCCCAACAGGCACTCCGCAACTCATGCAAATTAGCTGACCGGGATTAAGTCGATTGCCACAACCTTGGCAGAAAGCATGGTTCGTCGTAGGATTACATCCACATTTCATACATATTGCAGCACCAGGCAAAACAGCCGCACCACATGAAGTGCAGAAATTTCCCGTTTGAGGAAACTGATCCACATTCGGTTGAACTGGTGCATAACCTGACGTGGAAACATCAGATTGGCTGTAGGAAGAGTATTGCCCAGATTGTTGCGTAGGAGAAGAAGGAAGGGATTGAACGCCAGAAGGCGCAGGCGGGGGCGGGGGAGGGACTGACAAAGATATCTTCTTGGCATTCTGCCGTTCTTTGAGTTCCAACAATGCGGTCACTGGATACCATTCCAGACGATTGTCACTTACCTCCGCGTCGTGCCCAATAATCCCACGAGATAACGCCGTTGAAATCTGTCCGTCTTCCATCGGCCCCAAAAGCTTTCCCTTGTATTTAATCCAGATTTTCATGTTTTCTCCTTAGTTTTGATCACGCTTTATTCCAAATCGGATTCATCTACATACACGATGGCATACCGTCCTGTAGTCAATAGCAAATTTGAACAATCAGGACTATCTATCAAAGTTAATTTCTCCTTTCGCGTAAACTCCGTCTGACCAATCTCCACAAGATACTGCTTGGCAGTATCCCAAATCCAAAGACCGACACCATCCTTCTTCTCAGCCAAATAGCTCACAACTAACCCATGGGACTTGTTGTCCAGAATGCCTGCTGCCTTGAAACACTTGCCATTTTTCTGTCTCTTAATTCGCCCTATTTCTAACACAGGATTCGCCTCTTTGTCTATTATCTCCTCCAACTCAAAATAGGCATCGGAGAGACTTCTCCAATCGTCATTTTTAAGGTTTGCCATTGCCATCCACTCGCCTGCGTCCATTCGTTTGCTGTATTTATTATGGAGTTTTGCACACTGTTCCCGCAGTCTTGTCAAACTGACATAGGTAGGGAAATCTTTTAAAATAGAAGCTTCCTTCGAGTCATATGAAGCGAAAATAGAATCCAAAGCCTCACGAAGCACCTGCAGACGCATCCACGCATCCAGATTGAACAACCGATAACTCATAAGATCGCGCAATGCAAGCAAAAAATAACATAAATCGTATTCATCGTATTCGATTGAATGCTTCCGCGCCCAAACTATGTGGTCGACGACGAAGTCTGCTTTCTTCATATTGCGTCCCAATTCATGCGAGGGATAGATGAACCAAGCATAGTTTGACATGAAACCATTCCTGAACTGCACATTCACTGATAGGGTTTGCGATGGATGTGGAAAACGTATCGACAGCGCTCCTCCAGGGATTGACAATTGATATCTCATCTCGCCTTTCTTACCGGGCAATTTCTCCGCTGTATCAAAAGACTCGTCGGTCAAATAATAAATGATGGGTTTCTTTGTATATCTCGGAGCCTCTTTCTCCCCAACACCAAATACCATGCAGTAGGACGGCTTTAACTCCGAAGCAATCCGCCCTATGGCTTGATGGAAATCATGATTGATTTTCTGATACCCCTGGACCACAAGTTTTTCCCTTTCCTCTAGAGAAGGATTGTTTTTTTTGTATTTTTCCTCCTCCAATACATCCAGTTGTTCGGAGCAAAAAGCGAAAAACTCAGGCAGTTCCTGGGCGAGAAGCGATGGAATCGAATTCATCTGAGTCCTGGCATTCCTTTGTAATTCATCTCTCGTCGAAGACTGGAGAATGCCTTCAATACTGCTGTGCAATTTGCTTCTTATCTCTCTAAGGTTGCGTTCCAAAACCGAAAGTTCATCCAATTTCATTTGAGCAAGCTCAAGGTCGGCCGCATCAAAAATTACCAATTCATTAGACGCAAACATGTTGCGTATCATTTCTATTCTTTGTAAATCACGGACAAAAGGGTTCTCTGACTCTTGATTCAGCTTGACAAGAACTGCATGGACATTCGACCAATCAAGATTTTGGTAGGGACGCAGAACCTCCTCGTAACATGACAACAAAAGAGTCAGAGGAGTTTTTGAAAGTTCGGCATAGACATTCTCGTACCGCAAACTTACCTCTTGAGGGACATTCTTCAGGCGTGCAGCCTCGGAAAGAATCTTCTTCATCTCAATGATACCATACCGAATGCGCTCATCATTGCGCTTGTCCCCCACTTCCAGAAGCGAATTTTTCAGGTTTCTTGCCTCGCTGATAAGACGCGTATACTCTCTGCCTTGACTGTTCAGATAGTCAGTTTTCGCCTTGTCAATCTTGGCATGAAGCTCCTGCCGTATCTCCGCCAATTCTGGATAAAGAGACATCTCGTCAATTTGCCGCTGGATATCCACAAAGACATCCCACTGGTCATCAAGATTCTCAAGACATTTCGACAAGTTTCCAGAGAGAGACATTAATTTTAAACGACGTTCTTCCTCGTCTATCTGTTTCTTCTGAATCGCAACGGTAAGTTCAGAACGCCCATTCCACCCCATGACCCATCCATTTTCAACCTCCATGACCTCAATGATACCAATCGCTTCTCCCGAGAATCGACATGGATTCTCTAGTATTGCAAGCACCTGCGAACGCAAGGACTCAAATTGCGTAGAACGATGATAATGTCTCAGAGCAAAGAAGGATGCGACAGATACCACCGCAATCAAAAACACAGCAATGGCACTCTTAAGGATGCGTTTGCGAGTTCGAACGGAACTTCGCATTGCGCGCACCTCGGAATAGCGCCGCTGCAATTCCTCGGGGACAGGCATCCCCAACCGCTGAAGAACACCAAAATGTTCATCCAACTTCTCAGGAGGAGCGGAACCGGCTAATGCCCCTTCAAGCAGTTCCACTTGGCGCTGATACTCTTCCTGCGCAATCCGCTCTTGCTCGTATCTAGTCCAATGTTCCGACCAAACCCGCCGCAAATCCTCATAACTACGGTACAATTCGCCATCCAACTTGAACTCTGGATTATTGACGAGCAGTTCCGCCATCTTGTCAAAATCCTCCTTCATTGGAAGAAGATTATTTTCAAGATCCTCTTGATAAAGACGTTCTGCATCAGCAAAACATCCCCTAAATTCCTCTTGAAGGACATCCAGAGAATGCTGATGGAGTACTTTCTCAATTTTCTTCAGAGCCTCAGGACGGACAGGACGATGCCATGTTTCTGCCTGAATAGCCTGCCTACATTTTTCCAAAGTCACATAATCCTGTTCAAGAATGGCTTTTTTTGCCAACTCCAGCAACTCATCCTGTTTCTTTTCCTCTAGACCTTCCAGAGTCTTTTGCCACTCTTTGTCCTTGGGAAGGCATTCGCAAATCTGCCGCGCTAAAACCAAAATTTCATCGCTCCTATTTCCCGCAAGGGCCTTCCGATATTGCTGAATCAACGGCGCCACATTCCTGCTTTCACTGAGTTGGTTCTGATAATCCAGTATCACCGCAGCCGAAAGAACTGGCGCTTCAGGCAATCCCATAAATGAGGCATACGCGGACAACTGTTGATATTCTTCCGCAGAAAGCATAGATATCTGCTCTTCCAGAGGAGGCTTCTGGGAAACATAGAACTCCCGAGCCTCAAAAATCATCCCGCGATTCAGTAAATCCTGTAACTGACGGCATGAGCGATTGACTTCCTCGCACAACTCCACATATCGCGACATCATCTGCTCCAATCGAACAGAGTCAGTAAAGTCCCCTTCCTCGCAGTAGCGGTTAAGTGTCAACAAAAAATCTTCATCAAAAGGCATTTTCGACTCCTAATTTCTATTTCTTGGATTAATTCGCTTGGTCTTCATCTTTGACAACGGCTGACACATTTTTCCTTTGAAAATTCTGACCTCCCCCAGAGACCCCACCCTTCCTTTTCCCAGATCTGTCCTTATTCTTTGAACTATTGGTTGAAGGATTTGCAGACGTATCCTCTTGCACAGCGTCAGGGACTTCCTCTCTATCCAATGGATCTTCTTCATTTCCAGCTTGTTGAATGAAAATTTCTTCCACACCTTCATCCTTGGGAATTGTCTCTTTTTCAATACTCGTGGTGTCATCTGGAGAGGTTGAGAGTACATCCTGAGTCCTTCCTTCTTCCTTGTTTCTCCCCTCTTCTGGATGCTCTTGCTCTGCCTTTTCTTCTATTTGAACAAGTAACGATTCCACTTTTTCTTTTGATTGTCTCAATTCCTCACTTAGATTCTTTTTTTCTTCACTCAACGATTCCACTTTTTCTTTTGATTGTCTCAATTCCTCACTTAGATTCTTTTTTTCTTCACTCAATGAAGTTTTCTCTCTCCACAAAGTGGCACTAAACACTAAGGACAAAACGCACAACACACTTATCGCCACCAAAGCGACTTGCGGACAATCTCCATTTTTCTGGACGAAAATCTGCTGTTGAGAAGGAAATTGTTGGGAAGGACACATCGAAATGTTGTTGTTCCTAAGGCGAGGAATTACCGCTGCACCCATCTCTTCCCGTTGCAACCTCTCTCGCAGCGGACTCTCGCCACCAGAGGAAACGTTCTTTTTCAGCATATCCCCCAGGGATTTCACAGGAGCAGTATTTTCTACGTCAGGAACCTCCACGACGGGGGAAGTCCTCGGCACAATCTCACGGATGGTACTACGAGCCATAGAAACCAAACGACTCTCCGACGGCACGGAAGAACGATCCGACAAGCGAATCACTGTGGTGTTCGGAAGAACACCATGGAAAAATTCTGGAGTGTCAATGCAGAAACGCCAATTGCACTGAATATCTGATGGAATATTCATAAAGCAGGTGTTGTAGCTGACACGCCAACGGGCATTTTCCGGAAGCACATTGAGAGCCTCCGAAACCAAACCTAAGATATCATGATGGATTTCAGGGTTAAATAGAATGTAGACAGGTTTATCAGGAGCATTCATGAAACAATCCGCAAGATACCCAGCCCAACCAGCATCCCCCTTGTATTCCTTCCATAGCGATGCAACCTTGGGAACATACCTCAATGGCTGAAGGCAACGTTCCGTGGGATACAGTTTCGGTGCACCTTGCCATTGAACGAGGAATGGCGAAACTGCACCAGAATAATCCGCAGGGCCACAAGGGCTGTTTTTTTTCTCTATTTCATTAACAACCAAAAAATGAGCCAACTTATTAGAACGCCCAGTATGATCTGCTTCACAAGAACAAATTCGCCCTAAAATATCATACTTGTTTCGACCGTCTAGCCATTGGTAGTGAAGGAAAGCAGGCGGATTTTGGGCAGAACGAGGGTCATAATGTTCGTAAAAGGGACGATACCCCGTAAAGCTCTCCAACTTCTTCATCAACATCGGAGGAATGCCGTTGGTCATCGCAACAGTGCAAAACCCCGTGGCCCCTGGCTGCAATCCCTGCTGTGCAGAAGTATAGACAAGTTCAAAAGCCATTTTTACCCTCCTTTTATTCGCCCCAAAAATCCTTGTTTTCCACTTCCACCGCCTTCTTCATCTCCTTTGGGATTGAGGGAAAACGAATCAGCCCAAGTGTCGCATCGTAAACTTCTTGCCCCCAGAAGATTTTGGGAATCTTTTCTGCACTTTCTTGACCTGGAGCAATAAACAGCATTTCATTGTCACCCCATTTACATAAAGAAGACACATCATTAACCTGGTCACCATAACTAATCTTTGATGCGGGAATCAGCCCCGCATGCCAACAATAGAGCAATAACGGGACCTCACACCAGAACGGTTTCAAGTGATCAGGCTTGACCCCCAGGACATGTTTTTCCTCATCCATCTCAGGGATTCTTCCAAGAGCAGACACTGGGACATAGTAAACAGTCTCAAAAGACTTTTCACACAATGAAACAACCTCCGCTAGGCGGGCACATAGCCATTGACGTAATGCGAAAGAGACAAGGAGCACATTGGTCGCATTCAGATAGACACGACCATCATCACACGTTGCTAGATAAGGCACATCCTCCAGATCCAAGGTAAAATTTTGCTTCCACGCATCAAACTTCGGAACAATCAATACCAACGGAATCGGCAGTTTCTTATCTTGCTTCATCCCCGTCTTCTTCCGAATGCGAAGCACCATCTCCTGAAGAATCTGATGCTGATTCACACTTCTAAGAAACTCTTTTGCCTGAGGGTCGCGCTCATCGCAATTTTCAACCAACTCACTGTCCTTGAACGGATCGAATAAAAAGAAAATCGCCTCAGACTTCACCAGATGGTTTGTTGCCAAATTCGAAACACTATCACGGCCGGGCTCAAAATGCTCGCCTGCATTGTCATAGAAAATCAGATTACGATTCTTGCCATTCTCTCCTTCCAAGGAATAAACAAATGGCAAAGGCAAATCGATGGTGAGGCCATTCAATGTGACTTGAGTGGAAAATTCGCTTCCCTGCAATTCCGTTTTGGGTAAAGAAACATATTTGTCATGACGAACGTTTCGGAATAACACCCCTTCATAACCAGTCAAGACCATGTTCATCATCGTATCGGCATCATTCAAGGAGTAACCAAACTTCAAGAGGGTGTGTTTAGCCTGGTAAATCATCGCAGTGAGATAATACGATTTTCCACTTGATGGAGCCCCAACCGTAGACAGAATCGTTCCGCCATCCTGGAACAATGCTGCAGGTATTTGCAAGTGACAGCGTGGACACGCCATCTCATTGCAAACAAGACCACGCGCGTCAAGCGGCATGCCATCAGCATTAAATTTCATAGGAAGGAAACGCGTCTGGGCCTCACCGCCCAACACAGAATCTCCTACAAGACTAGGATGCATCGAAATGTAATTTATCTTGGAAAAACGAAAACTGTGCCAGCAATGAGGACAAGCAACGATTGGAGAAGTATCTCCATCATCGTCAAGAAAATTTAAATCGTCTTCGTCCTCTTCAGACTCCTCGACATCCTCATCGTTATTGACAATTACAGGAATAATTGGTTCTTCTTCTGACATATCTTCAACCATGGTTCCATTTCGGTTCATCATGGCAGTCAATTCGGCATACTCTGGCAAATCCTGAAGATGTGCCCATGGTCTACCATCCACAGAAAATAAAGCTGATGCAACCAAGTCCCCAGAACGCAACTTTTCAACAAATTGATTAACGAGAAAAGGTCCAAGAGTCTCACCGTTCAGATAACTGTAAAAAACAGATTGCGAATTCATAAACTTATTTTCTAAAAATGAAACATGATTCGACATAGTCTAAACCATGACTACAGAAAAATGCAAGCAGGGGCAGAGACAGGGCAAATGCCAAAAGGGAAAGGAAGAATTTTTGCAAGAGAAAGGAAACCTTCATAAAAGGAAAGAACACTCAAGGTTATTTTATACGCCTTGAATTACTAGAGGGGAGAAACAAAAAACCTCGCGCACTTGAAATAACTCCAAGTACGCGAGGCTTTGAAAATGAAATTCCGGAAGAGGAGACTATCGCATCTTCATGAACACAATAATCCCATTGGAGATTTGCTTGCTTGCTTGCTTGCTTGCTTGCTTGCTTGCTTGCTTGCTTGCTTGCTTTTT
>DCIO01000014.1 GCA_002315885.1 Lentisphaeria bacterium UBA1724 | reverse complement strand
AGACTTTCTAGCTAGAGCTTCTAGCTAGTATTTCTAGATATCTAGCCGCGCGCGTGCGCGAGGAGGGTTATAGTCGTGTGCGGTGGTCTATTCCCCGTGGTTAGATGCGAGGAAGAATTCCACGGAGTCCTGGAGTGCCTGCCATGCGGCCTCGATGATATTTTCGGAGAGTCCGACGGTGCTCCACTCCTGTTGTCCGTCTGTGGAGTCGATGAGGACTCGTGTGTGTGCGGCGGTTCCCACTGCGCCGTCGATGATGCGTACTTTGAAGTCGCGGAGTTTCATTTTGCTGACTTCGGGGAAGAATTGTGTGAGGCTCTTCCGGAGGCATTTGTCCAATGCATCCACTGGGCCCTCGCCTTCTGCGGCCATAATTTCGGATTCACGGCCATTGACGCGGACTTTCAGGGTTGCGGCGGAGAGGCATTTTTCGCCTGGGCCGCGTTTTTCGATGATGACACGGAAGCCATCCAGTTCGAAGGGGGATTTCTGGGGTGACAAAGAGCGTTCCAGGAGCAGCTTGAATGATGCGTCGGCGGCTTCGAATGAATAGCCCTGTGCTTCCCGCTGCTTCAGGTCTGCCAGGACCATCTTGGTCTTCTTGGCATCCAATTTGACACCCAATTCCTTGGCTTTCAGGGATACGCTGCTGGAACCCGAGAGTTCGGAAAGAAGAATCTGTCGGTGGTTTCCTACGGCTTCGGGAGAAATCTGCTCAAAGGAGTGCGTGTTCTTTGCTACGGCGGCCACATGGAGGCCTGCCTTGTGGGCGAAGGCATTGGCGCCGACGTAGGGTTGCTGGGGTTGCTCTCGGACCACTGCGACTTCATAGAAGAGTCGTGAGAGCTGCGTCAAAGACGAGACTTTCACTGCCTTATCCACGGCGTAGTTGGGCATTTTCAGGGCGATGGCGGGGATGATGGAACAGAGGTTTGCATTGCCGCAGCGTTCCCCGAAACCATTGATGGTCCCCTGGGCCAGGACACATCCCGAACGGACGGCGGCCAGGGTGCCACCCACGGCGCAATCGGAGTCGTTGTGACAGTGGATGCCCAGGGGCGTTCCAGCGGGGAATGCGGCGACCACTTCCTTGACGGTGTCCGCCAGGTCGTAGGGCAGGGTGGCGCCGTTGGTGTCGCAGAGGACCAACGTGCTGGCACCTGCGTCCAGCGCGGTCCGAAGGACTTTCAGGGAATAACTGGCGTCTTCGCGGTATCCATCGAAGAAATGCTCCGCGTCAAAGAATACCTCCTTGCCTGCTTTGGCCAGGAATTTCACGGAGTCACGGATGAGCTTCAGATTTTCTGCCGGGGAAATGCCCAGGACTTCTTCCACCTGGCGGCGGGATGCCTTGCCAACCAGCGCGATGACTCCCGCGGAGGAATTGGCCAACGTGACCAACCCGAGGTCCTTTGACGCCGAAATTCCTGCGTGGTGCGTTGCGCCGAAGGCCACTAGCTTGGCGTGTTTCAAGGGCGACTGTACCAGGGCCTCAAAGAGTGCGGTGTCCTTGGGATTTGCTCCGGGCCATCCCGCCTCAATGTAGTCCATGCCGAAGTCATCCAGGGCGCGCGCCAGGCGCAGTTTGTCCTGCAGAGAGAAATTGATTCCTGGTCCCTGCGCGCCGTCACGGAGGGTGCAGTCATAGAGTCGGATGTACTTGCGCAGGTTGTCTTTCTTGTTTGGCATAGTAGTTATTGGGCAGGTAGTCAGTCCTTTCTTTACGGCCGTTATCGCAGGAGGGGAGGCAAAGACGTCAAATGACTGCATTACCTTGCTTCTTCCTTGCTGTGGTTATTGGGGTGGTAGGACGGGCGGGGGACTGTCGTCCCCAGCCCTACAGTACCAGCCTCTTTCTTTGCGACCGTTACTGAGAATAGGGGAGTTTTTCTGTCCTGTGTGAGCCCTTTCGGGCGAAGAAATTACAGGCTAGTGCCTGGTCTTGGTGGCGCGGCGTGTTGTCTGAGGACTTCGAGGATTCGTTGTGCCAGTGTGGTTCCCAAGCCAGGGACTTTCTTGGCGAGTTGCGCGGGCGTCATAGCCAGGATGCGTTTGATGGAGCCGCAGTTCTTCAGGAGTTCCTGCTGGCGCTGTGGTCCCACGCCGGGAATTTCTCCCAGGACGGATTCTCGGATGCGTTCGATGCGGAGTTGTCGGTTGTAGCCGTTTGCCCAGCGGTGTGCCTCGTCACGGATTGCCTGAAGCAGCCGCAGACCGGGGGTTTCCCGTGGCAGGTAGAGTGGCTCTTTCTGGTGCGGGATAACCACGAGTTCGTAGCGTTCTGCCAGTCCGATGAAGGGCATGGTCAACCCCAGTTCCTGCCAGACGCGAATGCCCGTGTTGACCTGGGGAACGCCGCCGTCCAGCACTACCAAATCGGGCAGTGGCGCGTTCTCTTTCAGAAGGCGTGTGTATCGCCGCGTCAGGACTTCGTGCATGAATGCAGTGTCGTCGGTGGCTTCGGGCGTGCGGATGCGGTAACGGCGGTATTCGCTGGTACAGGGATGCCCATCCCGGAAAAGCACCATGGAACCCACGGCCAGAGTGCCCGAGATGTTGGACATATCGAAGCACTCCATGTATTTGGGCTCCACTTCCAGCTTCAGCGCCTCCTTCAATGCCTGCATGCCTGCGGTGTTGACTTCGGGGTTGGAACGGCGGGCAATGGTCTGGTTGATGAAACGGCGAGTTGGTTCCAAAACGACCTTGAGATGACCAATCATGTCCCGCCACTTCGCCGCCGCTTCAAAATCTAACTTCTCTGCGGCTTCCCGCATCCTGATGTCAAGTTCCTTTTGCAATTCCCGTGCGCTCTCTTCTCCTCGTAGAATGGAGAGTGCCTGTTCCACGCGCCGATGGTAGTCCTCTTCGCTGATGGCTCCCACACATGGCGCGGTGCAATCCCGCAGGACATCCTGCAGGCAGTGCTTGTGGTCATCGACGCATGGTTCCGCGCATTGGCAGGAGCTCAATCCGAAACGCTTCTCCAGAAAACAGATGGTCTCTCGGAGGGAGTATGCGTGGGGGAATGGTCCGAAGTAGAGGCAGTTGTCATCTTTTCGGACACGCTCGAAGAAGAAATGCGGGAATTTTTCCTGTGGATTGATTGCTACCAGCAGGTATCGCTTGTCATCCCGCAGTGCCACGTTGTATCGCGGGGCGTATTGCTTGATGAACTGTGCTTCCAGGAGTAGCGCCTCGGACTCGGAGGCCACCTGGAAAGTCTCGTAGGAGGCGATGGAGTGAATGAGTGCGCGTCGCCTAGGCTCTTCCTTCATTGCCGTGGATGGCATGAAGTACGAGCGCATGCGGTTTCGCAAATTACGGGCCTTCCCCACGTAGATTACCTCGCCAGCGGCATTCCGGAAAACATAGACTCCGGGAGTGCGGGGGACATCCTGGGAACGGAAGATTGGCGTGTCGTCAGAGGAGCTCACGGCTTCATGCAGACTACGTCTTCGGGAGAGATTGCCAGACGGACGCGCTGGCCGCTACGGACCGCGCCGCGGGGATTGATTTCGTAGAATTTCAGTTCGTTGCCATCTGCGCCAGTGGCGAGATGCTCCGAGAGTTCGCCGAGATAATCCACGTTGCGGATGGTGACCTCCAGCGTGTTCTCTGAACTCTCGCCCTCTTTCAGGACACGAAATGCCTCGGGACGCATGGAAATCGCGAGCTTGTCGCCATCCCCGACGTCTGCGGGCAGTAGTGCACTTCGAAGCACGCCCAATGGCGTCTCCAGGGTTCCTTCCTTGGTGTCGAGAACCCGTCCCTCCCGGAGGTTGGTGTCACCGATGAAGCTTGCCACAAATATGGTCTTGGGGTGACGATAGACTTCGTCGGGTGTGCCGATTTGTTCAATATGGCCATTGCGGAATACCGCGATGCGGTCCGCCATGGAGAGGGCCTCTGCGCGATCGTGTGTCACGTAGATGCCCGTCAGGTGATTTTCCTTGCAGATGTTGCGGATTTCCAGGCGCATATCCCGACGCAGTTTTGCATCCAGATTTGCCAGTGGTTCATCCAAAAGCATGCACCCGGGATGGACGACCAGCGTGCGCGCCAGGGCGACGCGCTGCTGTTGTCCACCAGAGAGCTGGTTGGGCTTGCGGTCCGCAAATTCCCGTATCTGTAGTTCGTCCAGGACTTTGTTTACCCGCGTCGCGCATTCCTCTTTGGAGATGCCCTGCATTTCCAGACCGAAAGAGACATTCTCTCGGACGGTCATGTGGGGAAAGAGCGCGTAGCCCTGGAATACCATTGCGGTGTCACGCTGGCTAGGTGGAGTGCCGGCCACGGGTTTCCCGTCCAGGAATATCTCTCCGGAGGTAGGAGTTTCGAAGCCCGCAATGGAGCGCAGGAGTGTAGTTTTGCCGCAACCAGAGGGCCCTAGCAGGAAGAAGAGCTCGCCGTCTTCGACGGTCAGGCAGATATCCTGCAGGGCGGCGGTCTCGCCGTAGCACTTTGTGAGATGTTCTACGCGGATCTGCATCGTTGTGATTGCCACAGGCCTTAGTAGGACTTCCACACTTCTTGCAAACGGCGGAAGCCGCTACTCAGCCATTGTCGGGGGGGGCGTTTCCTAAATACTTAAACTAAACGCATTGAAGGAGAGGGGTATGGGGATACCTCCCCATCCTTCATTAAGCATTGTTAAAAGACTTTCCCAGTCTCCTTGTCGGCGATATGGAAGGCCTCGATATGGAGTTCGGGGGAGGCGTTGAAGGTCAGCTGGCGGTTGTGTTCCGCCGCCATGGCATTCATCACCTTGTGGTCTGCGGTACGCAGGCGCTCCAGAATCTTCGGATGGACGGTGATGACGAAGTGCTGGACGTCCTTCTTGCGGGCCAGCAGTTCGTTCAGGCGGCGCTGGATTTCCACGGAGACGCTGGTGGCGGTCTTGATGAGACCGCGGCCCTTGCAGTAGGGGCAATCCTCGTACATGGTGCTTTCCAGAGATTCGCTTTCGCGCTGGCGGCTCATTTCCAGCAGTCCCAGTCCGCTGATGGGATAAAGCTTGATGCGTGCGTGGTCTTCGGCGGTATACTGCTTGAAGGCGCGGTAGACTGCCATCTGATCCTTGCGGGAACGCATGTCAATCAAGTCCAGCACCACCAGACCGCCGATGTTTCTCAGGCGCAACTGTCGGGCGATTTCCTTGACTGCCTCCATGTTGGTGGCCAGGATGGTCTCGGGCTGGTCCTTGCCAGAGCGGTTCTTGCCCGTGTTGACGTCGATGGCGATGAGCGCCTCGGTTTCGTCAATGCAGAGATATCCGCCGCTGGGCAGGGGCACCTTGCGGTTGGAAATGCCCTCGATTTGCTGGGAAATGCCGTATTTGATGAAAATCGGCGCGGGATTCTGATAGAGCTTGACTTTGATGGAGTCCTGTCGGTCGAAGCGTCGGAGCATCTCGGTAGCCAGATCGAAGGCCTCCTTGGTGTCACAGACGATTTCGTCGATGTCCTGTGTGAGGCTATCGCGGAGGGTGCGTTCCACCAATGCGGGTTCCTGATAGACGCAGACAGGTGCGCGACGCTTGGCGGCAGTCTCTTCCGCCTTGTGCCAGGCATCCATCAGCATCTGCAGGTCGCGCTGGAAATGCTCGCGCTTGAGGCCAGCGCCCTCGGTGCGGCAGATGACGCCCATGTTGGGAGGAAGGATGGTGCGGATCATCTGCTTCAGGCGGCTGCGCTCTTCCTTGTCTTCAACACGGCGGGAAATACCCACGTGGGGGCAGTTGGGAAGCAGCACCAGGTAACGGCCGGGAATGGAGAGGTTCGTGGTGACACGGGCGCCCTTGGTGCCGATGGGGCCTTTGGTGACCTGGACGAGAATCTCCTGGTCAACCTGGAAGAGGTTGGGGATGTCCTCCACAGTGGGGCCCTTCTTTTCGGGCTTCTTGGGCTTCTCAGGCTTGGGCAATTTCTCCATCTTGGGCTGCTGGGGCTGACCGGGCTGCAGGGGCTTCAGGGTGCCAGTCTTGCCATTGGGAGTCAGGGGAACCAACTCGCCTTTGCCGGAATTACTGGTTAGGCCACCCTGCTGCTTGGGCTGCGGCTGGCGCTGGGGGCCATTCTGCGGCGTCGCCAGACGGGAGCGCTTCAAGGCGGGGAAGAGGGTCTCCAAAATCCTGCGGAAGATTCCAGGGCGCTTTGCGCTATTGTTGCGCTCCACATTGTTGGCGCCATTCTCACGATTGCCATGACCGCGGTGACGACGGCGGCGGTGGTTGCCACCCTCGCCATTGCCACCCTGGTTGTTGCTCTGCTGCTGACCGTTGTTGTTGGGACGGTTGCCAGGTTGCCCGTTGTTGGGGCGCTGGGCCTGGTTGTTGCCGCGGTTGTTCCCCTCACGACGGGGGGCGTTGCCCTCGGACTGCTCCAGTGCTTCGGGACGGGGATTCTCGTCCACCACAATCTGTTCCACAGGTGCGGTGGCAGCAGGTGCAGGGGATTCTTCAGCCACCGCGGGTGCGGTCTCTTCGACGGGAGCCTGGGGTTTTGCCAAGGGAATCAGGCCGCTCTTGCCATCCGTAAGAGGCAAAAGACCCTTCGCCAGCTGGTCTTCCTGCTGGGGAGCCGTTTCGGGGGCGGGAGTGACGACCTCGGCTTCGATGACTTCCTCCTCGGCAACCGCTTTCTCATTGTGGCATTCTTCACACTGGCAGGATGCTTCGTGCTGCGCGTCTTCGGCCTCTTCCGCTTCGTCTTGAGCGCTTGCGGCGGCGTGGTCGTATTGCGGAGGTGCGGGGGGGTCGTAGGTGTCATCCTCGTCCGCTGTGTTGGCCAGGTCGGCATCCGCACGCTCCTGGCCGGGTTTTACGGGCTCGTCGTCATCATCGCCATCTCCTTCCAGTTTTTCCAGGGTGGCGGGAAGCATATCCCAGTAGTGAAGGAATGCGTTCTTGCCGACGCCGATGTCAACGAATGCGGCTTGGAGGGAGGGCTCCAGATTCTTAATCTTGCCCTTGTAAATCGAACCGACAATCCGGTCCTTGTTGGTGCGTTCCATGAAGAAGTCCTGGAGGGTGCCGTCTTCCACGACGGCCACGCGCACCTGGAGTTCCTCGGAATTGATGAGGATTTGTTTCATTTCAGAGGGAGTATTTTTCAGAGGGGGTGCCTATTCCAGGATGCTTCCGGGCATCACTGGATTGCCACGCAGGAAATCCGCCGCGGACATCTCTTTCTTTCCGTCAGGGATCAACCGATGGATGAAGAGTGTGCCGCTGCCGCAGGCGATTGCCAGGGCCTTTCCGTCTGAGGGGAGGACCTGTCCCGGCTTGCCGTCGGTGAGTGCGGAGTAGGTGGCTTGGGTAATCTGGATGCGCTTCAGTTCGCCTTGCACGGGCACGCAGGTATATGCGCGTGGCCAGGGCTGGTAGGCACGGACCATGCTGTAGATCCGTTGAGAAGAGCATGTCCAGGGAATCGCGCCGTCTTCTTTTGAGATTTTATGGACATTCGGCGTGATGGCGGGGGGTTGCGGGGTGGCTTCCAGGCCTTCCCGCGCGACTTTCCAGAGCACGTCGCCGATGTGCTCCGCTGCCAGTTGCCCCAACCGCGCTTCCAGCTGTTCTGTCGTCTCCGTGGCGTCTATGGCGAGGGTGACTTCCTGGTAAATCGGACCAGTGTCCAGCCCCGGGTCCATCCGCATGAAAGTCACGCCTGTTTCCGCATCGCCATTCAGGATGGCGGCATTGATGGGGCATGCGCCCCGATACTTGGGCAGGAGTGATGCGTGGACATTGAGACAGCCGTATGGCGGCAGCGCCAGCAGGTCGCGTTTCAGGAGTTGCCCGAAGGCGACGACTAGCAGAATCTCCACCTTGGCAGATTGGAGTTTTCCCAGGAATTCGGGTGTGTTCACCGAGGTAAGGCGGTCGACATCCAGGCCCTTCTCCAGGGCGTGACGCGCAAAAGAGGTGGGTGTAAGCACATGCTTTCGTCCCACGGGGCGGTCAGGCTGTGAGCCAATGCCTACCAGCTCCACGCGGTCATCTCCCAGGAGTGCGTCCAGGATGGAGATGCCGAGGTTACCCGAGCTAAGAAAATAGACTCGGACCTTTGAGGAATTGGGAGAGCCGTCAGGCATAATGCAGGCAGTGAGGGAGAAAAAAGGGGGATAGTCAAACGCAAAGGGCGAAACACGGCCTTCACGAGGGAAAAATATCCTGTCTGGGAGATAGAGAAACGAGGGGATAATATAGTGCGTATATCGCAGACTTCTAGTACACGCGCGTTAATAAAGCCTAGGACGCATCGTCTTTCGCGGGTTGATGCCTTCTTCCGTGGTTTTTTCGGGGAGTGGAGCTTATTGCGGGATGGCCTGTCCTCGTTCTACGATGAAGACCCGTGTGTCCTGTGGGAATTCTTTGGGCAACTCGGTGCCTGCGAAGACGACTTGTCCGCCTGCGATGACCTGCGCCAGGAATGCGCCGCGGCGTGTCTCGTCCAGTTCCCCCAGCACATCATCCACCAGGATGGTGACTTCGTGTTCGCCGTGTTCCTCTTTCAGGATTTCCAGCAGTGCCAGTCGTAGTGCGATGGCGGCGGTGCGGCATTCTCCCTCGGAGCCATAATTTGCCAGAGAGCGCCCGTTGAGCATGCACGCCAGGTCGCTGCGCTGTGGACCATTGTTTGTGGTGCCCTGGCGGCAATCCCTGTCGTAACTCTCGTCCAGCGCCTGGAGATACTTTTCTCGGACCAGTGCGGGGTCTTCGGGGGGACTTTCCAGGAGTCGCCCGATTCCCGAAACGAAATTCACCGCCAATTTTCTGCCATCGGGAAAGAAGGTCTCGGATTGTCGCGCCACTGCGGAATTCAGCCGTCGTGCGAGTTCCTGTCGCATGATCTCCAGCATGGCCGCTCGGTCTGCCAGGACCTGGTCGTATGCGGTGACAACGGCTTTGGGATAGCGCCCGGGGGTCTTCAGCATGGTGTTGCGGCTATGGAGGGCGTCGTTGAATTCCTGCAGTGCCTTCAGATATGGCTGAGACATCTGGCAAAGCGCGATGTCCAGAAATCTCCTGCGTCCGCCAGGAGGGCCCTTGATGATGGCGAGGTCCTCAGGCAGGAAGGGCGCGCAGATGAGCCGCGAGATGAATTCGCTGGTTTTATGGAGGGGGCGTCCATCCAGCATCAGTCTTCGTTCGATGCCGTGGCTGGCACCCAACCGGACGATGTTCCCCAGGTCGTTTTTAACCTCGCCATAGACGGTGAATTGCCCCGTTCCCGCAAAGAGCAGATTGGAGAGTTGTGTCGTGCGGAAAGAGCGCAGCAGGGAGAGGTAGTAGATTGCCTCCAGGATGTTGGTCTTGCCTTGGCCATTGGCGCCAATGAGGGCATTCACGCCCTCGCCGAACTCCAAAGACTGGTGCTCGTAGTTGCGAAAATGGTCTAGAACAATCCTCTGGAGCATAAAATCAGTTCGGTTGTCCGAAGAGCTCTTCTTCTGTTACGACATGAAAGTCAAAATAGCGGGCCAGTGCTTCCGCATCCGACACATCTCCCAAATCGTCGGGACGATGTGCATCCACAGAAATCACGACGCGGACTTCGTAGTGTGCGACCACTTCCCAGAAATTCAGATGGGGGAAGGGACGGCGGATTTTGCCGCCCAGGTCCGTGATAAGCGGCCGGTGGGCTCCCGAGGCGTTGATTTCCAGGGGGATGTTCAGCGCGCTGGCGGCTTCCGCAATCAGCTTGGATGCCAATGCCGCATTGTCGTCCCAAGCACCCCCGCCCACAAAGAAGAGATCCGGATGGACCACGAATTTATAGAGTCCCGAGGACATTCCTTGGACGGCGAAGCGCGCGTATTCCAGGTATTGCCTGGTGTCATGGAGACGCCAGGAGGATGTCCACTCGCCTTGGAGATTGATGAAATCGTGGATGGCCAGCGCCATGTATTCGCAACGCCCGGGCGTTTGCAGGAAGTTATCTTTTTGAAAATCGCCCAAATCAGGACGGTATTCGCATTCCAGTCCAGGATGGATGTGCAACCGGGGAAACAACGCCTGGCATTGGTGGATTTCCTGAAAGTAGGTGTCCAATTCACTGATGTCCATGCGGACCGCATCCCATTTGCCGTCGGGATGTGGCGCGTGGTCGGAAAATCCTAATGCAGTAAGCCCTTTCGCTAGAGCTGCTTGACAGTAGTCCTTCGGTGCCCCTAGCGCATGCTTGCAGTGGTAGGTATGGGTGTGAAAATTGTAGTTTGTCATGGTAGTGGAGAAAATATAAATTAACCTGGACTTTTTTCCGTAATGCCCACCAATTGTCGTGCGGCATTGTGCCGGGACGTCAAATGAAAAAACTCACAAATAAAGATAAATCGCAAATAGGGATTAAATTATAGAAAATTACATTCGATAATTCTACACTTTTTTAGACCCAATGGAAAATCCGAAGAAAAATTACTACCTAGGGATTGACATCGGTTCCACGACTTTCAAGGCCGTGTTGATTTCCGATGACGGCAAAGTCCTGCATTCGACCTATCAGCGCACCCGTCCCGTGGAGGGCGGTGTCATCGCGTGCACGGGGCGTTGCACCTCATGCGGCCGTTGCAATATGGGTGCCATCCACAAAACCGTGGAGACCTTCCTGAACGAGGCGGGCGTGACGGACAGCGATTTGACTTGCACCGTGGTGACGGGCAGCCAGATTGTGGAAGACACCAAGCGCTTCATCCCCTTTGATTTCCAGGTCAGCGAGGTCTCTGCCCACGTGGCGGGCGCCAAGCATCTCCATCCCGATGTGGATGCGATTATCGACTGCGGCGGCCAGGACAGCAAGTGCATGATCTACAACGAAAAAATGGGCATGTGGCTCTCCATGATGTCGGGCGTCTGCGCCGCAGGTACCGGCAGCTATCTGGATAGCGTCGCCGCCAAATTGGGCATTCCCGTGGAAGAAATTGCCGAGAAGGTGAATTACGAGGCCACGGTGGAATTCAGCTCCGTTTGCGCAGTTCTTTCCGCTACTTCCATCAACAAATTCAAGAACCGCATCCCCCTGGGTGATTTGCTGGCGGGCGCGTGCCGTGCGCAGGCGCGTTCCATCCTGAATGGCGTGGGACAACTTCTTCTGCATCATCCCGGCAAGAAAATTCAGTTCCAGGGTGGCGTGGCATCCAATGGTGCCGTCGCCTACTACATGAAGGAAATCACTGGCAGCGAGATTATCGTTCCCGAATACCATCAGGTCATGGGGGCGCTGGGTGCCGCCGTTCTGGCGAAGCAGTTCACGGATTTGAAGGGCAAGCTTGCCATGGCGAAGGTGGAATACGAACCCACGCCTCAGGCATCCGTCAGCATGCGTGTCAATAGCACACGCCGGGATTTCCTGACCCGTGACAAGAGCAAGCCGCTGGTTTGGCGAAATCTCTTCTTCCCCACCGAAATCCTTCACGCATTCGGCGCGCGCATCAAGACTCTGGAGACCTACGCGTCACTCTTTGGACGCAATCCCAAGCGCGTGAAGGCCGCGCTGGATGTGGCGGCACGCAAGGGCTTCGACCAGCAGACCTGCTCATTCCTGCGCATTCTGGAGGGCATCCAGCAGGAAGCCCCCGCTTTCGCAGTATCCACTAGCCAGCCCTGCCAGCAGGGCGAGCGCATCTTCGCCGACTTGGCGCAGGAATACGGCTTCTCTGATCGCTTCTACTCTCTCCAGACACCCGTCAATAAGGACGAGGATTTGGCGGTGGAGCAGATTGCCGCGGGTCTGGATGAGTCCATCTCCCAGATGGAGAAGGCATTCGGCAAGAAATTGGACCGCGCCCGTCTGGCAGAGACCTGCGAGCTCTCCAACCAGGCCGCGGAATTCAGCCGCAAGAGCAATGAGCTGCGCTGGACGTCGCCGCCGCTGATTCGCGGTTCCCAGGCAATCTACAACTCCGTCATCTTCAGCCAGCTCTGGGGCACGAAGGAGTTGGTGGACATCCAAAAGACCTACTACGAAGAACTCCTGATGAAGAAGGAGTGGGCCGAGAAGCGCTACAAGATCGAGGATACCCATCGTCTGCTGTGGCTCCATCTGCCGCCCTTCTACAACTCCAACTACCTGGATCTCATCGAAGATACCTACAACGCCCCCATCGTCTTTGAGGAGACGAATTTCGTGGGCTGGAAACCCCTGGATCTGGCAGATCCCCTGCGCTCCTTGGCGCGCAGAATGCTCTCCTCTGGTTTCCTGGATCCCAAACTCCGTGTGGAGTATGTGACAAAACTTTCCAAGATTGCAAAGTTCACCGGTTGCGTCCTTTATACCCATGGCTTCGGTCGTTGCAGCATGGCTGACAGACCATTCACCAAGTGGCTCCGCGAAGGACTGGAAAAGATCGGACTGCCACTCCTGGTCCTGGAAGGAGACTGCATGGACGCATCTATCGATCCCTGCTCCACCGTCACCAAGATCACCTCCTTCGTGGAAGCACTGAATCTGAAGAAATACGGTAATCTCTTTGGACGACTCCTACCCAAAATCGAGATGATCTAGTTTGATTCTTGATTCTCGATTCTCGATTCGGGATGTTAAAGCGCGAGGCTGAAAAATCAGTCTCGCGCTTTTGTTTTGCCCTAGCAAGTCTAGATCTAGACCTTCTAGCTAGA
>DCIO01000107.1 GCA_002315885.1 Lentisphaeria bacterium UBA1724 | reverse complement strand
AATCTCTGGGATACGCACCCGCCCTTCCAGATTGACGGAAACCTGGGCGGCACCGCGGGCATAGCCGAGATGCTCATGCAGTCCCACGCGGGTGCAATTCACCTGATTCCTGCACTCCCAAAGGAGTGGTCTTCCGGAGAATTCCACGGCCTGCGGGCCCGGGGCGCTTTTACCGTTGACGCCAAGTGGAAGGATGGCACGCTGACCTACCTAGTCATCCATGCGGACAGGGATGGTGAGACCGTCATCAAGGGACAGGGCCTCCCCACCCAGAAAATCCACTTCTCCGCAGGGGAAACAAGGCAGTTGCTATAGAAAAAAATCTTTCCTATGAAATGAAGCTTCCCATTCGTCGTACAGTTTTCCTTGCGAAGGTGGTTACCAGAGTCGTAGTGTCCAAAGCCAATTTCGGTTCAGGGAATGAAGAATCAGACGATGCTTGAATTTACCGAATTTGTTGATAATTGGGAACAACATTTCGGACCATAGTTTGCTTTCTCGCATTTCATTCAGCAGGCGCTTTCTCTCTTTTCCACCATATTTTTTTATGGTCCAAAGATATTCAAGACATTTTCGCAGAAGAAGCCGTTCTTCTCCGAAACGTAGTTCCTTTGACAATTCCGTTAAAAAACGCGTCAGTCCCTTTAGGCGTTTTTCTGTTTGCATGAGAGAAGTACTGGATACCGTTCCAACGGTATAAAAATATCCCCCGTATTTTCCCAGAATTACAAATTTTTCTGCATGCAGTGCCGCCATATTTGCAAAGAATGTATCTTCTGCAAAGCTCATCTCGGGAAGAAATTGAATCTGTTTTTTTTGCAGAAAATCCCGTCGATAGATTTTTGCCCAGCACGTATCAAAGAATTTCTGTAAAGAAGAATTTGGGATCAGGCTTTCCCTATTTTCAACAGTTGTTTCACGGTCGGGGTAAATGTGAGTAGATTCCAATTGTCCAGCACGGTATCGAACTGCATTACACGCGACGATATCAGCCGTATACTTTTCTGCGGCGTCGGTCATCTTTTCAAGGAAATACGGGTCAAATGTGTCATCGGCGTCAAGGAATGTAAGATATTTCCCTTGTGCTACAGACATAGCGTCATTCCTTCCTATAGATACTCCCCGGCGCTTCTCATGACAAATCGTTTGTATTGAAAGGGAGGGATGCTGTATGCGAAAAGACTGGACAGCTTCGCGGGTGCTATCTTCCGACGCATCATCCACGATGATTATTTCGTAGTCATGGAAAGACTGTTTGGCTACGGAAGCGAGCGTCTGCAGGATGGTCGACGCGGCATTGTAGCATGGGATGATGATAGAGACCTGGGGCATAGGAAGGGATTATCGCATTTTGTGATACACGGCGGTCATGTTTAGGAAGTCAGCGTGATGGAAAAGCGTCACCAGAGGTATTCGAAGTCTCGGTCGAAGAGGTCCTTGTTGATGAAATTCGCCTCTTCGCTATTGGGACAAACCTTGGTATTGTCAATTTTCCAGTCTCGATTCCACCCTTCGCCATCAATGACGTTCTCGGGGGGCATATTCTTAATATATGTGCAGAGGCAGTCGAATCTTAGAAGCGTGGCCTTCGCGGCTTCCTTGGACATGCGTTTCTCCAGGTTAACCTTCCAGTTCGTCAACTTTTCCGTGGAGTTGTAGACACCCAGGAATTTATCTTTTGTCTTTTTGTCAATGACTTTGGGATAAGAAATATTCTTCATGCCCACGTTGTATAACAGCTGGGATAGAATCTCCCGGAGACGCGGTTTGCCCGAAGGAATCTTACTCATGTCGATATAAGTGATGAGTTCGACTTTTTTCCCTTTCATCATCACGTCTTTCCCGCCGATGATTTGCATGGCATAGAGGTCATTCCAGATATTCCTTGCGTCAGCTTCATTCTTTGCAAATTTAACAATGACTTCGGAGAGTTCCTCATGTAAAAAGGTTCCCATTTTTTGATTATTGGCAAAAACAAATGTTGCCACGTCCATACGGGACATGGGGAAGGATGCGTCATTGTCAATGCCAGTGATTTTGACTGTGAGGTCATCTTTGAATTGCACGAAGTAGTTATCATTATGTCGATCTCCCTGGCCGTTGATGATGTCCAGCCACTGTAGGTTACTCAATTCGCGCCTCAGATTTCCCTTCAAAATCCATTTGTCCTTGCTGTTGAGTGACCGGAGATGGTAGGTAGATAATTCACCCGGCTTTGTGTCGATGGGGGCTAAATATGTCTCCTCTAATGTGGCGGGAGAAGCTCCAGGTGCTTCCTCCATGAAGAAGCCATATTGCCCCTCCAGGACTCCCACGGAACACTTGGCAATGACATTCTCAAGACCGAAGAGTTTCGCATTTTCCATACAGGCGATATTCAGATTGTAGTTCCGTTGATCGTCGTTATATTCCCCCAGCTGCCCCAACCCCGAGAATCCCAGGAAGGTTCGGCTGGATATCTCGTTCTTGAAAATGCCCGTGATGATGCTGCCGTCCGCTTTTCGGAATTCGCATTTTTCAACCGTATTCATCGCCCCCGCTCCCAGGGGTTTGCGAGAAACCAGATTCTTCGGGGCAAAATCCGGGTTGACATCACCGTCCTCAGCGCCATGAATGCGTGCTTCCAGAATGACGGAGAAATCGGTATCGCCTTTGAAGATAGCGGCCAAGTCGCTTTGCTGCACGACTTCATTCAATTCGGGTTTGCAGCGATTTGCGATGACAAGCAGTTGTCTGCCAATGGCGTGGATATTGCATAGAGAGCTCAGGAGGAAGTCAAAGACACCGTCTTTAACCGCATGCTGTATGGCCTTCAGTTCCTCTTTGGTCTGTTTGTCGTCGACAGTCTTTTGTAAATTCACAAGATCTTGTACGAGGGCCTTTGAGGTAATCCTATACCAACTGCCGTTATCGAGTTTTTTTTCTAATTCACGTGCCTTGGTAGTCGCCTCTGTGGAAGTGGTGGCTTTGCACAAGTCCAGCATGACGCTCTTCAATTCCATATATTCTTGAAGGTCACGCATGAAGTATTGGATGCGGGAGAATTTGCCTTGATTCAGAGGGCACTGGTTCAGTGTCGTGAGAATGGGCTCGAAGTTGTATTTCTTCATTTCTTTTGTGACGAACGTATTCGTCATGGACATGGTGATGCTAAATCGCCAGTGATTGAGCTTTTCCTTTTTCTCCTCCAGGAATGCTATCATGCCATCTAGGATTTCCACATCCACCATGACGCGACTGCTCTTGTCTTCCTGGTGGGCTTGTAGCGAATTCGGGGAGGAATAGTCTTTACCGTAATCAATGCCATTTTTCTTGGCATATTCCAGGGCCTTCGTCATGTGCATGATATTTCCGCGCAGGATTTCAATATCCGTCGTGGTGTTGGCGATTTTCGAGCTGCTTTCAAAGTCGTTGATCGTCTGCAACAGCGGTGCCACGTATGCCTTCATGTGCTGGATGGCATCGCTGGTGCCGTGCATTTTACTCGCCATTTCCGGCAGCATATTCTTGACTGTTCGGTTGAGGAGCGCATCATGATTCTTGTCTTTCGAGACGATGTATTCCTGCATTTCCCCCGCCAAGCGGCTGATTTCGGTGGCACGCATCTCACAGCGATTGCGCAACAAGCCCAAGGCAGATAGCGCGGCTTCGTTCTGGGGATCACAGTGGCGTTCCAGCACACGGATGGCTTCCGCCATATCCATTTGTGCGTTGATGGCGTTGGTGACTTCCTGGCTGACTACATAGCCCTTGAAGAACTTCCAGGTATATAGGTCCTTGCCCTTCATCTTGTCCAAGGCCGCCATGGCGGTGGTCAAATTGCGACTGATGATCTGCAAATTCCTCTGTTGTTCAAGGTCGTTGCCCAGGATATTGGCTGCCAGGTTTTCCAGGTCATTGAAGGAGACATTCTTGTAGGATTTCTTCGCGGCGATCTGCATCATTTTGTCCAGCCGCTTGTAATTGTTGTCTAGGATCTCCTGGGTCCTTTCCGGACTTATACTTATCTCCTGGGGGATTTGTTCAACGTCCTGGTTAATGCGGTTATTACCTTCGGGACCATTCAGGTGGATAAGTCCATATTCGTCGCATTCCTCGAAGTCGATTTCGTTAGTCGGGGATTTGCTTTTTGAGCCAGTAGGCCCTTTCGGCATGGTGTTGTCGATTTCGTATTCGTTTGAGAAAGAGCTCCCCTTGCTAGATTGGGAGACGTTGATTTTATTCGTGCCGCACATAATTCTCGGAGTATGATTTGATTAAAATGATTGCTTCAAAGGGATGCGCGTCGGTTTAGGGTCTGAAGATCATCAACAGGTCGCTGGTGGCGGCCAGATCCACCCGCTGCTGTTCATCCAGCAACGGCTCCAGATCCGTCCAGTCTTTTCCCTGTCGGATGACGTTTTCGCCTTTGTGAATGAGGTATTGGAAGAGGTCGATGTCGCATTTGACACGCAAAGCCGCATCTGGTTCGTTTGGGGCGTATTCAATGCCCTCTTTTTCGGTTTGGAGCAGGGCCAGAATCAAAAAGCAACACCCCGTGAAGATGTTTCGGTGTTCGTGATACAATCCGACGGGGGTAAGGATGCGTTCGAAAGGCAGAAGGAATGTGAAGGTCAGGCGCCTGCTTTCCCAGTGGCAATAGAACTGCAGACTCTGGATGCCGTGCCCCATAATGCCCATTTCCCAAAACGGATTCTCAGGACCGTCTTGCGGCACTGGAGCGTCGTGGCTATTTGCCAAACGCAGCGGGTCTTCCAGGGGGCGCAGGGATTCCGCGCCAATCCGTAGTTCTTGCAACAACGTCTCGACCTCTAGGATGGCGTCATCCACAAGGGAGTGGGTTTCAGTTGTGTCAGGCAAATTTTGCATGAGCGGCTACTCTGGGAAAAAGGGCGCTTTGTAGAATTCTTGTGTAACAGAAAATTCTTATGTACACAGAATAATTTCTTAATATATCCGATGGAAAAGAATACGGAATAATCATAGATTTTGACTTTTGTACTTGTAAATTTGCATTGAGGCAATATCTTAACCCCACTTACCAAGCCGTGTCTCCATCGTCTAGTGGCCTAGGACACCAGGTTTTCATCCTGGTAACAGGAGTTCAATTCTCCTTGGAGATGCCAACGGCTTCCATTTTTTTACTACACGGAGAGGTGGCTGAGTGGCCGAAAGTAACGGTTTGCTAAACCGTCGTAGGGGTAACCCTACCGAGGGTTCGAATCCCTCCCTCTCCGCCATCGCATTCTCCCTAAAATATTATATCCCGATGACCACCTGGTTCCTCCCTCCTCCAGGTGGTCATTTTTTTTGCTCCGGGGTGTACCGACGGCGTCCCCG
>DCIO01000113.1:7821-9295 GCA_002315885.1 Lentisphaeria bacterium UBA1724 | reverse complement strand
TCCTGATCGATGGTCGCACCATACAGATTCACGCCCAGAATCAGCGCGAATGCCGCAAGACTCAGACGAACAATACCTTTCAGCATCTTCGTTACTCCTAATGTGGTTGGTTGCATGTTTGTTATTATTAATGATTATGTATTCAAAATTCTCACGGATGTCAATCTGGTGACAACGCTCTTTCGGCGCGTGTAGCAAAAAACGTGCCATTCAAAAAGGGCACAATCTACCCAGAGACTATTCCGCTAGTAACCCACAAAATAATCCATTTTCTAAAATTTGCGAATTATCACGGCTATTTTTTTCTGGGATAATGAAAAGAAAATATTAGACAAACATGAAAATATTACGATATGCTACGACAATTTATGACAATTTGTCCATTTTCTTCTTTCAATATTTTTTGAAGATTTTTAATATCCTTATCTTTTTCGTGTATTTTGTGGACTCCCTCCCCTTTTCGTGTATTTTGTGGACTACGCTCTAGGATGGAATTTGAGGAAAGCCTGCTGGATTCTGGAGGTATCTGCGGAGAGATAGACTTGTGTGGTATCGATGGACGCGTGTCCCAGGAGTTCCTGGATCACTCGTAGGTCGGCGCCATTTGCCAGGAGGTGTGTAGCGAAGGAGTGTCGTAGCAAGTGCGGATGGAGATTTTCGATGCCCACCAGTCTTCCGCCCTCCTCCACGATTTCCCAAAGGGAGCGTTTATCCATGCGGTTCCCCTTTAGATTCAACAACAGATATGGCGCCTTCCCCGACACATCCAATTCTGGGCGTCCCTTCTGGAGATACTCCTGGATAGCCTGGTTTGCGTTGTTGTCGTAAGGGACCACCCGTTCCTTATCGCCCTTGCCCCGGACCTTCATTGTGCCCTCGTGGTAGTCGATGCTGGTCAGACGCAAATCACAGAGTTCGCTGGCGCGAATCCCCGTGGCGTAGAGAATCGCCAGCGCGGTGCGGTTGCGGAGGTATTTCGCCCGGAATTTGTCCTCTGGGGGATTGTCGAATGCGTGGAGAAGTGCGGTGACCTGCTCCAGGGTCAGACACTCGGGGACCACCTGGGGCAGTCGTGGGGAAGCCATCACCTCCGTGATGTCGTCCTCACGGATATGCGCCACCGCCAGATACTTGAAAAGTGCCTTGATGGAGACCAGCAGTCGCGCCAGGCTCTTGGGCCTCTTCCCCGCCTCCTGCTGGGACTCCAGAAATCCCCGGATGTGGTCACGGGTGATTGCCTTGACGTCATCCACGCACGCCTCCTGGAGATACTTCTGGAAGAGCACCAGGTCGCTGCGATACGCCAGAAGCGTCTTCCGGGAAAGCCCCCGCTCCAGCGCCAGGTATTCAATGAATTGGTTCAGCAGTTCAGTTGTCATTCAAGTGTGTACCGACGGCGTCCCCGCCGTCGAAAGAACCTAGGGATTGAAGGGACCGCGGCAAGGCGAGGGGCGGCGGAGCCGCCTGTAGGTGC
>DCIO01000113.1:0-7793 GCA_002315885.1 Lentisphaeria bacterium UBA1724 | reverse complement strand
GTAAGCCCAGCGAAACGAGGGGCAAAAAAAGTACTCCCCCCAATATAAAGTATATTCGTCCTCCCCGCATTTGCGTCTTGCGTTACATTAGCATTATGACGGTAATACCCTTGGAATCCCCGTATTATTTCGTATGGAACAGAGCTACTCATAACCGAAACACAGCATGATTCATTTTGATCGAGATATACCTGCCGCAAAGGTGGATGCGCAGCGCCTGCAGTCGCAGTTGCCCTTTTTGAAAGCCCGGGCGGGGATGATGTCTGCCTTGCGGAGTTGGTTTGCCAGCCAGGAATTCCTGGAAGTGGAGTCACCCGTCCGTCTCCCCGCACCCGCCCTGGAGGATTACATCGACGCCGTGGAGGCGGGAAACGCCCGTTGGCTCCGAACTTCCCCCGAGCTGCACCTCAAGCGACTGCTGGCGGCGGGCTATCCGCGCATCTTCGAAATCGGCCCCTGCTTCCGTTTTGGGGAATCCGGTGATCACCATCGTGAGGAATTCACCATGCTGGAGTGGTATCGCCTAGGCGGCACCTGGACGGACTTGATGGATGATGCACAAGAGATGGTGGCCGCCGCACTGGAAGCCACCAACCCCGGCAAGACCGCAATTCCCTTCCGGGGTGAGCTCATCGACTTCTCCGGCGAATGGCAGAAGCTCACCGTCACGGAGGCCTTTGAAAAATACGCCAGCGTCTCTCTGCGGGAAGCCATCGACACCGGCAATTTCGAGATGGTGCTCTGCACGGAAGTCGAGCCCAATCTGGGCAAAGGCAAGCCCCTTTTCCTGACGGAATACCCCATGGAATGCAGCGGTCTCTCCGCACAACTCCCTGGCAAACCCGGCTTCGTGGCACGCTGGGAGCTCTATGTCATGGGGCTGGAAATCGGCAACGCCTGCACAGAACTGGCGGATCCCCCCGAACAGGAACGGCGCTTCCAGGCCACCGCGGAACTGCGCGCCAATGACCACCGTCCCGTCTATCCCATGGACCAGCCCTTCATGAATGCCATGTGGAACGACTTTCCACTCTGCGCAGGCACCGCCATCGGTCTGGACCGCCTGGCAATGGTCCTCACCAACGCCTCAGACATCGCACAGGTCAGAGCCTTTTAGCAATGCTTAATGCTTGATGCTTAATGCTTAATGAAGGAGGGGGAGGTATCCCCCTTACCCCCTCTTCATTAAACGTTTAATTTGGAATTCGACCCATCCGACAATTAAACACTAAGCATTGAAGAAGAGGGGCATGGGGACACTTCCCCATCCAACATTAAGCATTAAGCATCAAGCATTAAGAATTAAAGAAACATGTTTCTTTCCAGTCAGCACTATCATTGTCAGCAATGCGGGAGATGTTGCCGTCGTTTCCTGATACCGATTTCGCGTCTGGAAATCGAGGCGATTTCGAAGCTGCCCTGGCCGAAGGCGCAGGATTCCCGGGAGCAATGCTATGCCAAATACGGCGCACGGACGTACCTGCGGGTGAATCCAGTGACCACGGAGTGCCTCTACCTGGAGGACGGCCGTAAATGCCGTATGCACGCGGCCTTCGGCAGCAAATGCAAGACCATCTCCTGCCGCGCATATCCCTTCGAATTCCTGCGGACCTTCGGCAATGAAATCACCGTGGCGGGACGCTTCGATTGTCCCGCCATCCAGGATGACGCAGGAGAACCCCTGGAACACTACCGCATCGACCTGGAGGACATCCTGGCGGATCCCCTTATGGGCGCCCTGCCCCCGCCCTTCACTCCAGAACAACTGGAGGGGTTGGAACAAAAGACCGTAGAGAAAATCGCGGATTTTCTGAAGAACGCACTGCGCAAGAGCAACACACCCGTGCCCGCCATGGGGCAGATGTGCCGTCGTCTCCGCCAGCTGGGTCCCGTCTTCGCCAATGACCTGGAGACCCTGGAAGTAGTCCTGCCCTCCATGCTGGAGAAGGCCACCCAGGAATGCCTGGACCCCAAGCCCGTCATCGGCTTAAATTGGCCCCAGCGTTCTGCGCTACGGAAGATGATGCTGGAGGCCATCCGCTTCGATCGGGTCCAGCCGGATTTCTCCTTCGGCGCGCGACTCCGCCAGGCGAAATACTCCGCCCAATTCCTCTGGGGCTTCGGCAATCCACGGGCCTTCGGTCCCGACGAACCCGATGTGCAGATTCGGAACGCGCGACTCTTCGACAACGATGCCTGGGAATACGCCGACGACGCCTGGGAATGCTATCGGCGATGCCTGGCAGTCCGACTGGAAAGCCGGCAATTCTTCGGTGCCGCATACTACCGAAAGAGCTTCTATGACGGCCTCCAGGCACTGCTGGACACCTGGCCCCTGGCGGTGCTCCTGGCGCGACTCCACGCCGCCGCCACCGACCACCCTCTTCGCGTAGAAGCCGCCGACGTCAAATACGCCACGGGACTCATCGACCACTGCCACGGCCGACGGGTGAGGCTGTAGGCACAAGGGTGTACCGACGGCGTCCCCGCCGTCGAAAAAAACATTACCACCATGAACCCTCTTTCCTCCATCGCCATCCTCATCGCCGCAGGCGGCTCCAGCACACGCTTCGGTAGCGGCAACAAACTCCTGGCACAACTCGACGGCGAGGCGGTATTCACGCGTTGCCTACGGAATCTGTCGGGACCCGGCGTGCAATTCGTCATCGCCACCAACAACCGCGATGACCTGGCTGCCGCCCTGCCCCGCGACATGGTAGTCACCTGGGCACCCGGCGGCACCACGCGCACCGCATCCGTAGCCAGTGGCCTGGAGACACTCGCCCAGACAGGCGCCCTACCCGACTACATCGCCGTCCACGACGCCGCACGTCCCTTCGCCACATACGAGCTTCTGCGTTCCTGCCTGGCGACACTGGAAGACACCCAGGCGGATGGCGTCATCGCCGCCCACAAAGTCACCGACACCATCCATCAAGTCAGTGCCCAGGGGCTACTGACCAACACGCCCCAACGGGATCTCCTCTGGGCGGCGGAAACCCCGCAACTCTTCCGTAGCCAACTCCTCCTGGATGCCTACCGCGCCTGGAAGGACGCCCCCAATCCACCAGCCTTCTCCGATGACGCATCGCTGGTCCACTGGACATTCCCCGATGCCCGGCTCCTCTTCCAAGGACACCCTGGCGACAACCGCAAAATCACCTTCCCACGGGATCTGTAGTTCCCCTTTCTTCTGGCGTAGGTCCGAGACCCTTCTGTCCTGTGTGAGCCCTTTAGGGCGAAAAAATAGAAGAATCATGAATCATTTTGGCTTCATCTCCTTCCTGGCCACGCAGTTCCTGGGGGCGTTCAATGACAACGTCTCCAAGATGCTGGTGATTTGCTACGGCACTGCCATCCTGGGTGCGGCCTCCACCCAGGCATCCACCTTCCTCTCCATCGCCTCCGCCTGCTTCATCCTGCCCTTCCTGACTTTCTCCCATTTCGCAGGCTATCTGGCAGACCGCTTCCAGAAGAAAGTCGTCATGGTCTGGACGAAAGTCGCGGAAATCGTCATCATGGGTGCGGGTATGGTCCTGGCGTATTACGGTGCAGTCTATAGCCTATTGGCAGTGCTCTTCTTCATGGGCGCCCAGAGTGCATTCTTCTCCCCCGCAAAGTATGGCTTCCTGCCTGAGACACACTCCCCGGAGGCGCTCCCCAAGGCCAACGGCTTCACCCAGCTCTTCACCTTCGTCGCCATCATCATCGGCGGGTGGCTGGGCGGCGCACTCTCCGCGTCCTGGGGCACCCCCGAAAAACTCCACCTGGGCTTCCTGGTCTGCGTTGCCATCGCCATCCTGGGAACCATCACCAGCTTCTTCATCACACCTACCCCACGACAGGACAAGGAACTGAAATTCCGCCCCAGAGACCCCATCTCCCCACACTGGACTACCCTGAAAGAAATGTCCCAGGACAAATTGCTCCTGACGGGCCTCCTGGGCAATACCTTCTTCTGGTTCATCGGCACGCTGGCACAGCTGGTCATCGTCCTGCTGGCAAAGGACACCCTCCAGGCTGACGACAAGATGGTGGGATACCTCCAGGCCGCCATGGGACTGGGCATCGGCTTCGGATGCGCAATCGCGGGAGCCTGCGGCAAAAAGGGCATCCCATACAAACTGGTGGCTCCAGGCGGCCTCGCCATGGGCGCCTCACTCATCCTCATGGGTATCTTCGGACAAAGCGCCACCCCCGCAATCCTCTTCGTCTTCCTGGCGGGATTCTTCGGCGGATTCTATCAACTGCCACTCTCCACCACAATCCAGGAACGCTCACCAGAATCCGTCCGCGGAAAATATCTCGCCGCAGGGAACGCACTGGATTGCGTATCTATGCTCCTGGGCAGCGCAGTCCTGTGGGCACTACGCCTCTGCAATATCGGCCCCCGAGGTATCCTGGCAGTCATGGGAGCCATGATGCTCCTGGTAGTCATGCCAATTTCGCGTAAACTGAAGTAGGAGCTATAGGTCCTACAGGTCCTACAGGACTAGGGTTCTGTGCGCGGCAATTTTGTTGCCGCGAGAAGCGGCGCCAGCCTCCGTTCATATTTTCGGAGAATATTTTCGAATACGTATTGAAAATATAAACAGAATACGTATTTTAAAGAGGAATCCCTACGAAAATCCCCTCTAGGAGGAAGATTATGTCCATGACAAAACTCACACTATCTGCGCCCGCCGAGGTAATATCCAGCGCAGAGCGCCTAGCCAAGGAACGCCACACAAGCATCTCCGCCATGTTTGTGAATTACATCCGCTCCTTGGAAACGAGCTCGACCTTCCCCGAAACATTCGGCCCCATCACTCAATCCCTAACAGGAATCATCCATCTGCCCGATGGGTTTGACGAAAAGGAGTTCATCACCCAGTGCCTGGCGGAAAAATACGGAATCAAATGATGAAGATTTTCCTGGATACGAACATCCTGATGGATGTGCTTGCGGAACATGGCATTATATAAAAAAACAATTTGCAAATTTCCGTTATCGTGCTATTTTATTCAATGGAATGAATAAATTTTTATTACCTTCAGCATAATACAATTTTAGTATGTACTCCCGCAAGCAATTACAGCAGTTATCTCTTCGGGTTCTTGAGCCGAGAAAATTTATCCAAGTAGTTCTAGGGCCGCGTCAAGTTGGCAAAAGTACTCTGATCAAGCAATTGTTGGGTTCCATATCGGTGCCGTATTTACACTACAGTGCGGACAACGTTGCCGGCGTTGGCAATACCTGGATATCCCAGTGTTGGGAAGCCGCGCGTGTAAAAATGAAATTGGAGCACCTCCCCGAATTGATTCTGGTGATAGACGAGATACAAAAGATACGCCAATGGAGTGAATGTGTAAAGAAGGAATGGGACAGCGATTCCTTTCACGACATTCCTCTGAAAGTCGTCTTACTAGGTTCTTCCCGCGTGCTTCTGGAGCATGGTCTTTCGGAGAGTCTTGCGGGGCGTTTTGAGCGGCTTGTTCTTCCCCACTGGTCTTTTCCGGAAATGCGTGATGCCTTTGGCTTTTCCTTAGAGGAATACATTTTTTTCGGTGGTTATCCAGGAGCTGCCTCTCTCATCCGTGACGAAGACCGCTGGGGGGACTATCTATCTGGTGCAATTGTGGATGCCACGATTCACAAGGATATTTTGATTGACACCACCGTAAGCAAACCCGCGTTGATGCGACAGGCTTTCGAGTTGGCCTCCTGTTATTCAGGACAGCAATTGGCCTTGACAAAACTGATTGGACAAATGCAGGAGGCAGGTAACGCCACGACGATTGCGAGTTATCTGCAACTCTTGGACGAAGCAGGGTTGGTCTGTGGGCTCCACAAATATGCGATAGATGAGGCCCGAAAACGAAATAGCGTTCCCAAATTTCAAGTGCACAACAATGGCCTCAAGAGCATCTATTGCAATGCCACATTCCAGCAAGCCCAAATGGATCGTGCTCTTTGGGGACGGCTATTTGAATCCGCGTTAGGTGCATATCTGGTCAGCAATGCCTGCGCAGGAGGATATCATGTCTACTATTGGCGCAACGCACAATCTCAGGAGGTGGATTACGTCCTGGAACGACGCGGACGGGTGGTTGCGATCGAAGTCAAAAGCAATCAAGAGGGCTGGAATGATGGTTTGACGGCATTCAAGCAAACCTTCCGACCCCACGGCGCGTATGTGGTAGGCGAAGGCGGCATCCCTGCTGAAGATTTCCTAGGGATGGATATTTCACAACTGTTCTAAACAGCTGGGCATAAAAAAAGCTCCTAGGCTGTTAGGCGTAGGAGCTTGAAATGGTGCCTTCGCGGAGATTCGAACTCCGGACCAATTGATTAAGAGTCAACTGCTCTACCAGCTGAGCTACGAAGGCATCCCTTATTGGGAACGGGGCTTAAGATAATGCGTTTTTTGCAGATTGCAAATGGGCTGTGCCATTTTTACGCCATTTTTGTCCGCAAATCACAGGATTTTCCCGAAATATGCTTCCTGCCCCTCCTGCAATTCCTAATTCAGAATTGAACAAGAGGGGGCAAGGGGGACACCTCCCCCATCCTACGATTCCAAATTCCGCATTCCTAATTCAGAATTGAAGAAGAGGGGGCAAGGGGGACACCTCCCCCTCCAACATTAAGCATTAAGCATCAAGCATTAAGCATTGGATTTCTACGCCCATTTTGTTCGGAGCAATTCTCGGTTATCGAGGATAAGCCAGATGAAATCCAATTCCTGCGTCATCATGGGCTTGTCCTTCCGTGCCACCCACTCCCGCATCCATCCGAAGCGCAGTGCGGCAATCTGGTCGGGGAGGAAATGCCATTCCTCGTGGGTGAGGAAATTGGCCTCCCTGAGAGTCTTGACGAAGGTCATGGCGTAGGGGCCTGTGAGGAAAGCCGGGTCGTCCATCCCCAGGCATCCCAGGAGATTTGCCGCATCGTATGCGGCAGTCTTTGGACCGCAGAATTCCCAATCGATGACCGCGTTGATGCCGTGTTCTCCCCAGATGATATTCCCTGGGTGGAGATCGCCGTGGCAGAAGCGCGCAGGTGCGTGGTGTTCGTATTCGTGGTAGTCGTGGAGTTCGACTACCATGGGCTTCATATCCGTGACCAACTCAGGAATCTGACGTTGGAAGTGCTCCATCAGGTGCTCGATGTAGTGCATCAGGGAGAACATATACGCCCCCATGCCAGGCATGCCTGTCTCCAAGGAGGCCTTCCGCAGGGAAATCATGAAATCCGCAGTGGCCTTACCACGCCAATCATCCAGCGCGTAGGTATCACGCGGCAACGCCACTCCAGGCGTCCAGCGACGAAGCTGCCAATAGTTGCCGTCGTAGTCCACGCCATATTTGCCAGGTGCGGGAGAAATCCAGGGATGAATTTGCTCCACGCCGTGGTTCGCCAGGAACTGCTGAGTCTGCGCCTGCAATTCACGGGAATCCCGATGGGCAGGCATCAACTTCTCCAGGACAAAGAGCGCCCCCGTGGTGTCCTCCAGCACCTCCCGCTTCAAGGCACGCTCGGGAGACCCCACGATATTCAAGTCCGGCCGGCAACACTTGAGGTCATAACCCCATTTTGATAGAACTACTGGCAGAAATTCGAGCATTTGATTTTGTCCACAGGAAGCCTAGGGAGCCTAGGAAGTAGCGACGGCGTCCCCGCCGTCGAAGTAGCCTAGGAGGCCTAGGGGGCCTAGGAAGTAGCGACGGCGTCCCCGCCGTCCTAGAAAATCCCACCTTAAGAAGAAGCCGTAGTCTTGCGGGCCGAAGGCGGTACGGGCGTTCACGCCGCC
>DCIO01000092.1 GCA_002315885.1 Lentisphaeria bacterium UBA1724 | reverse complement strand
TGTAAAAAACTACAGGAAGTTCACAGTTATAGTACCTGCGTTTTTTTTTTCGTAATTCACCATCTTTTTTTTACCATTATGAAGAAGTCCTTTACCCTCATTGAATTGTTGGTGGTCATCGCCATCATCGCCATCCTGGCCGCCATGTTGTTACCCGCGCTTTCCAAGGCACGCAGCAAGGCCCGCAACATCAGCTGCGTCAACAACCTGAAGCAGATTCAGCTGGGTGCAATCCTCTATGCCAATGACGCCGACGACTATCTGCCTCCCGTCAGCTATTCTCCCACCTATGCAGCCCAGAATGTCTTTGCCCAGGCGGACAATGCCTTCATTTGGTTCACCGTGAACCCGTTGGTTCCCGGCACTCCCATGACTTGGGCCGACTGGAAGGCCAAGGACCCCGCCGCGGAAAATCCCACCACTGCCACCGGTGGCAACGACAGCTGGCACAAGATGCTGAGCTGCCCCTCCTGCCCCGCGGCGGAGCGCATGCGCGGTAATACGGACTACTGCCTCCACGTGGGCGCGGGATATGTTCCTGGTTTGTTGAACCACGCTACGGAAGGCGCCTACAAGGCGAGCTGCACCTGGCATCGCATCAGCGGCATCAAATACCCCAGCATCTTCGTGAACTACATGGACAGCACCAACAAGACCGCCTGGGGCGTTGTGATCGCCATCAAGGAAGAGCTCATCCCTGGCAAGCGTATTGAGTTGTGCCGCCATGACATGGCGTTCAATGTCTCTCTGGGAGACGGACATGTGGAGGCTATCCATTATGCTCAGACTACCTACTGCTACAACGGCAAGAGCGGCTACGCACATCGTGATAACTACTACTGGTATCCCGGTGTGGATATCTACGGCGGCGAAAAGAGCCGATAAGGCATCCTGAAAACAACGACGTGTTTCAAAGCCTCGGGAGGTTTCATCCCGGGGCTTTTTTTGTTTCGCTCCTTCTTTGCGACCGTGCCCGCTTTGTCCAAGGGCCGTAGCATTACGGTCGGGGACGGGCACCGCCCTGCATTACGGTCAGGTGGGCACCGGCCGTTTTTCCCGATGGTATTGCAGGGCGGTGCCCGTCCAGAAAAGCAAACCGTAATGCAGGGCGATGCCCGTCTAGAAAAGCAAAAGGCAACAGCCCCGCATACTGTCTTCAGCATGCGGGGCTGTCGTTCAGGGGTGTCAGTATGATGCCTTATTTTCCGTCGTGTCCGAAGTATCCCTGGAGGAGCGGTTCGGTTTCGCGGTAGGCATTTCCCCAGAATGCGCTGACCTCGGGGTTGGTGGATGCCATATAGTTCTGGATTGCCTGGAAGCGGATATTCTTGGCGATGTGGCGGAACTTTGCATTCAGGTTGTCCTGGCCGCCGCCGATGGTGCGGATCTTGCGTCCCAACTCCTTCGCGGCGTCCTCTTTTTCATCGTCATCGTCTTCGGACTTGGCGATTTCCCAGACCTGTCGGGAGTATTCCTCCACCACGTCGGGGGTCTGGATGACGGGCAGGGCGGCGTCATACAGCGCATCCACGTCCATCAGGATGTCAGCCAACTTCGCCTTTTCGGTCTCCAGCGCGGCGTCCACTCGGCATGCCCGGTCGGCGTCGATCAGGATGGCCTCCTTCCACTGGCGGAAATTCTCGATGCGTCCGCGGATGCCTTCCACGAAGAACTGCATGGAGAGCAGTTGCTGATGGATTTCCTTCTGCTGGTTGAGAGAATCGCCTTTGTAGAAGATCTTTTCCACCTGTTCGGTGATGGAGCAGGTAGCGGGTGTGGCTGCGAAGTGGTTGTTGGAGAAAAAGTATCGCTGATTCCAGGGCAGGAGGGCATCCCAGGGCATGATGACTTCCTTCGGAGTCTTGTCACTCTTCTGGAAGGCGTAGAAATAGACGGGTTTGACGGTGGAGCACTTCACCCGGTCGCGAATCTGGAAGCGGGGATGCTGGAGAATCAGCTTCCCATCCTGGAACTCGATGGGATAATGGAAATTGCCTTCGAAGCCGCCCAGCCAGGTCTGTCGGGAGCCCACGTTGGTCATGACACAGCGGTTGCTCATACAAAATGCGGCGGGTGTGGTGCCGTCGGGCTTGGTGCCGATGGTGGTCACGCCCCAGCAGTTGTGGCTGCCGTCGCCGGATGCCAGGAAATCCTGTTCCATGGGGATTGCGCCTTTCCACTGGGCGGGATAGGGCGGGTTCCAGCTCTCGTCGGTGATTTTGTCTCCCTCGTTTTCGGGGAGGAATGCCTGATGCCAGACGCCAGGTGCGGCGGTGACCAGGAAGCCGTAGTCGTCATTGTTCTGCATATTCAGAGTCAGTGTCTGCAGATCCGCGGAGAGGATGGCGGGCTGATGGGTCTGACCAGGCATGACGGTGACCATGGTGTTCCCGCCCTGGAGCAGTCCCAGATACATGGGCATGAAGGGCGGGAGTGCGCGCTCCTGTCCAGCCGCCTCCAGCACGATGTCCTCCGCCAGCACATCCGGCAGAACCACCGCCTGGGCATTCCAGCGCACCTCCACAGGGGAGGCATTGCGGCACACGCTGATGGTGAATACGGGGCGATTCCGTTCGACCTTGATGCCGATGGAGGACTCCGCAGTGCGCAAAGAAAGGATGTCGTATTTGAGCCAACCGCGGGGAGTGACTTCCGCCGTGACCTCGCCTTTCAGAGACGGTGCGATTTCCAGCAGGGGCTCCGTGGCGTCTTTGGCGAAGACGCGTACCAGGCCGTCATTTTCCCAAGTCAGGCGCAATGCGCCCTGTCCGCAGGCACATTCCAGGGCGAAAGATGTAGCGCAGAGAAGGAACAGCAGTAAAGCAGTCAGGTGTTTCATGGTAGTGTTATTGTTGGAAGAGACCTTTTGAGATGAGGAAATCGGCGAGGCGGTCGTAGCCCTTCATGAGAGGATGGCTGGAATCGCCGTATTCTTCCGATGGGAGTTCAGGGAGAACGACCAGCGTGTTTCCGGAAGAATCCTTCGCCTGGGAAAGCAGTTCTTCAGCCTGTGCCATCAGTTTGCGGTATCGTTCCAGACATTCGGGGTTCTGCATGAAAGGATTGATGGTTCCCAGCAGGACCACGACTTCATTGCCGTTCTGGCGCAGCATCAATGCGGTATTGCGGAATGCCTGGAACTGCCGAGAAGCGGTCAAGTCAATCCAGGGCCAATTCTGTTCGGCGATGCCGCTTTCATACCAATCCATCGTAGCATTGGAGGTATGACCTTCCTCAATGGGGGAGAGTTCCATGCGGATGCGTGAGAGGGGATTTTCGTCGGGATGCTTTGCGATGTAGGTCTTGAAATCCCGATTGTCATAGAAGCAGACCCGCAGGTGGTGGAGCATGGCGTAGAAATCCAGCATCTGTTCCAGCTTCGCATTGCAGCGCTCTTTCAGGGTGCCGTGGTAGTTGGTCAGCGAGAAATCGAACTGCGGAAGCAACCGGGGGTGGTTGACGGTGGCAGTGCCTTCCCCCGTCAGGTCATAATCCTGCGAGGTAACCCACAGGGGATTGAAGTAGAGGAATACGCGCTTGCCGTGGATTTCATTTGCGCACTGCTTCATGAGGCCCTCCATGGCAATGGGATGGAGGCCATCAATGGCGATGTTTCCGCAGGTCTCCTTTCCAAGTTTCTGATTGATGAGTGCGGGGAGGGTGCTGTCGTTTCGGACATACATGCCCCAGATTACGGAATCTCCCAGGAAGAGGTTGTCGTATTTGGAGCATGCCTCACGAACCATCGCGCGGTAGAGCAGATAGTCGTCTCGCAATTGATAGGAGAAGCGGAAATTCTCGGGGAGAGTGACCTGGAGTTTCTGGCGGTGCCAGAGTGGCAGGACGCCCCAAACCAGCGTCAGGACGACGATGGCCACGGCCAGCAATTCCCACAGGTACAGATAGAGCCCGTTGGAATTCACGGGTATTTTTTTGAGTGAGATGCGTGCCATGATATTAGAACTGCTGGTAGATGAATTGGGAGTTTGCTCCCGCACCCAGCAGGAGAATCAGGATGATGGCCATTGCGGTGGCCACAATGCGGCAGGGACGGCGCTCCAGGAAACCGCGGAAGCGGCTGCTCCACAGCAGGCCGTATGCCCAAGTGCAGAGCACCAGCGTTGCGGGGATCCAGGGGAAGAGGCTTTCCCCTTCCTCCCAGGTGAAGATGCCCTTCAGCACATCGAAGGCATCCTGGAAGGTGGATGCCCGGAAGAATACCCACGTGACGGTAATGAACAGGAAGACCACCACCTGCTTCAGCAACTTGGGAATCTTCTGGTACCAGTTGGATTTGTCAAAGAATGAAGAGACGATGCTTCCCAGGCCATTGAGACCGCCCCAGACCAGGAAGGTCCAGGCGGCGCCATGCCACAGTCCCGACACCAGCATGGTGACCAGGAGATTCCACCAGACGCGGATTTTGATGCATCGTCCGCCCCCCATGGGGATATAGACGTAGTCCCGGAACCAGCTGGATAGGGAGATATGCCATCTGCGCCAGAAATCCCGCACATCCACCGAGGAGTAGGGGTTGTCGAAATTCAGCAGTGTGCGGAAGCCCATCAGTCGCGCCACGCCACGTGCCATATCGCTGTATCCTGAGAAATCGAAGTAGATTTGCCAGGAGAATGCGAAAGAGGCCCAGAGGAGTGCGGCGCCGCCGTACGAGGTTGGGTCGTCGAAGACCCGGTCCACATAGACTGCCAGCATATCCGCCATGACGATTTTCTTGAAGAGTCCGGAGACGAAGACGGAGAGTCCCAGGGCGATATCATCCGCCTTCACGGGCATGGCGTGTTTCAGCTGTGGAATCAGGGTGGTGGCGCGTTCGATGGGACCTGCCACCAGCTGTGGGAAGAAGGAGACGTATGTGGCGTAAGCCAGATAGTTGTGTTCGCATCGTCCCCGTCCCAGATAGAGATCGCAGGTATAGCTCATGGACTTGAAGGTAAAGAATGAGAGTCCCACAGGGAGGATCCACTCCACCTTAGGCAACTCCGTCTCCACATGGCACAAATCCAGGACCCACTGGAGGTTTTCCATCAGGAAGCCCAGGTATTTGAAGGCGCATAGGACGCCCAGGTTCAATAGCAGGCTAAGTCCCAGGAGCCACCATTTGCGGTGGTGTTCCAGGCCACGGCCAATAAAGTAGTCCGCCGTGGTGATAATCAGCAGGAAGATTGGGAAGCGCCAGTCCCAGCAGGCATAGAAGACGTATGATGCAACCAGCAACAATGGCAGGCGCAATATGGTCTTCCGCAACAGAAGATAGAGTGCCAGGACCGGCAGGAAGAAGGCCAGGAAATTCCAGGTCTGAAAGAGCATGGCGAGTCAGATTTGGCGGTTATTTTTCGGCGGGAGCGGCGGCGGGGGCCTTTTCGGCCTTGCGGACACAGCGGAAGCCGTAGGTGTCATAGCCCAGGCAGATATCCGCGGTGGCGGGGTCGTCCGCAAAGCGTGCGGAGCTGGAGATATTCTTGGGGCGGTCCTGCCAGGAACCACCGCGGATCACGCGCTTGGCGCCAGTAGCGGGGCCCTTGGGGTCCTTGCCGCCTTCGGGTTTCTCGGTGTAGAAGTCGTTGCACCACTCGCAGACATTGCCGTAGAAATCGAAGAAGCCCAGGGGATTGGCCTTCTTCTTGCCCACGGAGTTGGTACGGTCGTCGGAGTTGTTCCGCAACCAGGCGTAGTCGCCCAGATTCTTTTCGGTGCCCTCAAAGAAGAACTTCCCCGTGGAACCGCCACGGCAGGCGAATTCCCACTCGGCTTCGGTGGGGAGGCGATAGCCATTGGCCTCGAAATTGCACTCCCAGGTGCGGGGAGTATAGCAGGGAGTCAAGCCCTCCGCCACAGAACGCTTGTTGCAATAGAGCGCGGCGTCCGTCCAGCGAATGCGTTCCACAGGTGCGTCGGCCTTCTGGAAATGGGAGGGATTCTGCCCCATGATGGCCTCGTATTCCTGCTGGGTGACCTCGCATTTGTCCATGTAGAAGGAGGAGACAGTCACCTCGTGGGGTGCTTCGTCATTCTTCTTGCTCTTGGCATCACCCATGGTGAAGGTGCCACCCTGGACCAAAATCATCTCGCCTGCAAAAGAGACACAGGCACACAACAACAAAATCGCAGAAATTTTCATGGTGGTCAGAAAAGATTGGGATTGGTTTTCGGAATCGTCTGATAATCTAATTTGTGTAGGGAATTTCACTGGCATTCCTACACAGAAAATTCTTCGTCTTCCGTGTTAATATAGAGCCTGTTGATAGACAAAAAGATATATTTTTTAGATAAATCATTATGTTTTTTGCATAATTGCCACTCGTTCCGCTGGCACTTGCGGACGAGCGGCGGCAGCTACTGAACTTGGTTCCGGAAACGGCACCTACTTATAGAAAGTAATTGCGGAGGATTTTGCTTGTGGGATGATGGCCTTTGGGATATCCTTTTTATTCTTTTCGGAATAGATGGTCAGGTTATATGGGTAGTCGTTTCCCAGCCAGCTTTCGCCGTTGAAGATGATGCTTTGGAAGAGGATGGATTCGGGCAAATCGACGCAGTATGCCATGCATTGTTTTGTGTAGCAGTTTCCGAACCAGCAGTAGCTTCCGCGGAACAAAAGCCTGGCGTGGTTTCCGTAGAGGTGTGCGGGCGTCATGCCGCCGAATTCGCCACCGAGTCGTGAGCAATTGAACATCAATTTGCCGTTATGGTTGTCCACCCATCGGAGGTTGTTTCCGATTTTCTTGTCAGCATACTCGGGTTTGGGTTTGAAATCGCTGATATTGACCCGTGGCATAATGGGCACAAAGAGGTTGCATTCAATCAGCATTTCGTCGCCGTATTGATTGAAGAATGCCCTGTTTTCCATGTTCGGGGCATTGCAGATCCAGTTCTTGCGGATTTCGGTATGGATGGCATCGGTCTGAAGCCCGCCGTGGGTGAAGAAGAGGCAGTCTGAGATGAGGATGCTTTCGGGGCGATTCTCCGCTTGTACGGCCGTCTGGGTTTGCGCCAGGAAGAGGCAGTTCTGGAAGGCGTGCCGGGAACTCTTGGAGAGGATTTGCACCGCGTGCTTTCCGTTGGCGAAAGCGATGTTTCGTATTAAGGAATCGCCGTTGCCCGTCAGGACCAGTAGGCAGAGGAGGTCTTTTTCGTCCACCGCATGCAGCATGGCGGTGCCTTCGGCGGTGATTTCCACACCAGCATTGACCAGCAGCGGTTCGTCAACCGCCAGACGTCGTCCAGGAAGAATGACGCAATCGCCTTTCTGGGCCTGCCCGAACGCGATCTTGAGTGCCTTGGTATCCGAGACGCCCTGGGAGAAATCGGGCCGGATGGTCTTGCCTGTGTAGTCCTTTTCCTGGGGCCAGGCATCCGCGGGACGGCTCTCGATGACACTCTTCGCCAGCTCATTCGCAGGAAGCGGCTCGCAGAAGAAAGGCCGCAGGACTTCGGGGAGGCGTTCGTCAAATCCCTGGTTGCCACGGCTGAGGCACTTGTATTGGGTGGTCACAGCCGCGAAATCAAACCACTTGTAGCGGATCTTGGTCTCAAAATCCTCCCAGGTGGGGACTTTCTCAAAGACGACCAACGGAACGACTTTGTCATCCAGATTGACATTGTCCTGGAATTCGATGATGCCGATGGAGGTATCGGGGGCGATGGAGACCACGGGGGTGCCGCCTAGTTTCAGTTGGCAGCGGTTCAGACGCAGGACGGAGTGGTAATACGCCGCCTTGCGGGCACTGCGCATGATGCCCAGTTTTGCGCCGTCCTCGCAGACGAATTTGCAGTTCTCCATGGCCAGCACATCACAGCCCATTTCGGCTTCCTCACGATTGCCGTATGGTCCGCGATACATCCAGTATTCGGGACCGCCGGGGACGGGATTTTTGTAGACGGCGTTGAGATTTCGGAAATTGGATTGTCCTGTGCAGTGGAAGATAGGCAGGGTTCCGCCGATGCGTTCGAAGTCGGAATTTTCCACCACGAATTGGTCGCTGCCTCCGGAGATGAAGGTGGCGCTGCCTGTGAAATGGCAATTGACGATGGTGAAGAGCGTGGAGTTTGGCAGGAGTCCGGGTGAGGTCTCGTATTCGGGGTTGGGTGCCAGTTGGGGCAGGGCGGTGCCGTCGCGGTTGACCAGATAGGTGGGGATGCCACGCCATTCTTTCGCCTTTGCGTTGTAGGCGCGGATGCTCTCCAACTCGGGATCCGTGAAGGAGCACCCATCCAGGCGGATCATGGTCATGTCATTGTTGTTGGTGAAGATATTCACCTGGATGCGCCCCCCCTGGAAATGGACCTTTTCTACAATGGCGCGGCCGATGCAATGGAGATAGAGGATATCCTGTCCTGGAGCGCCAACTAGCGTAGTCCCTTCTTCGCCACGGAGCATGAAATGCCGGGAGTCGTTGACAAGAGGCCGTGTGAGCCGATAGATCCCTTTGGGCAGAAAGACTTCCCCACTGGTGCCGTGACCGCCATGGCCGCTCCAGCCCAATTCCTTGGAATAGCCCGCCAATACATTGAATTCGTTGGACTCCGCCTGGTCCATGCAACGCTGGATGGCGTCGGTATCATCGGTAACACCATCCCCTTTCGCCCCGAAATCACGGACGTTCAGGGCGAAGAGCGTGGCTTGCAAGAGAACCACTACAGAGAATATGCGTAACAATTGATACATCATGAGGCAAAGATATGGTAGGACCTGTAGGACCTGTAGGA
>DCIO01000043.1 GCA_002315885.1 Lentisphaeria bacterium UBA1724 | reverse complement strand
GCGGGGACGCCGTCGGTACACCCTTTCGACGGCGGGGACGCCGTCGGTACACCCCCCGAAAGAACAAAAACATGCGCACACTACTTTTTCTTCTTTGTATTCTGAGTCTCTCCTTATTTGCCGGTCCCAAAGCCCAGTGGATTGTCTATCCGGGGGAGTTGAAGGGAGGTGTGAATCAGGAGCGCTATTTGCGAACGGAATTCGAGGTGCCCGACAAGAAAATCGAGCTGGCCAAAGTCGGCTACATCATTGACGACTATGGGACAGTTTTTCTGAACGGCAAAGCCGTCAACGAGGAGGGCACCCGTCGTTTGCCGAAACCCAACTCCAAGGAATACGACATCACGGACCTAGTTACCCCTGGTCGGAATGCTCTTTGCGCCATTGCGGTCAACACCGGCAGCTATGGTGGGTTCATCCTGCATCTCTCCATCCAATTCACGGACGGCACCCAGCAGGAACTCTTCACTGACACGGTTGCCTGGAAGGTCTCCAGGGTGAAATCCGAGGGCTGGGAAAAGACGGGTTTTGTCGTGGACCAGGATTGGCAGACGCCGGATTCTCCTGGTGACTACACCGCCTATCCCTGGGTGAACCAGACCGACATGATTGCCCTCTACGCCAATGACGATGCGGAGGTGGAATACGCGCGCCGTGCGAAAGAAGCCGCCCGAGAAGCCGAACTCCGAAAAGATATCGAAGGCAGACGCCAGCGGGTCCTGGAAGAGCTCGCCACCGTCCCCGCGCCACAAGTCAAAATCACCTACCAAAAAGGCGCGCCCTTCTTTGACATCGGCGGAAAACTCTACCGTCCCGTCCTCTACAACAGCGGCTTCTTCCGAAACAGCGTCCCCTTCATTGAAAAAATCGACAACTTCACTGCATCGGACATGAACCTCTTCGCCTTGGGGCTGGGGAATTCCTTCTGGAAAGGTCCAGGGGAATATGATTTCGAAAGCGTGGACAAAGTGTTGCTCAACGCCATCAGCGTGGCTCCCGACGGCCGTTTCCTGGTTGGGCTTGGCTTCTCCCATGGACCATCCTGGTGGAATGAGCTCCATCCGGAAGAAACCATCAAGTATGGCCGAAAAGATGACGAATTCTCCGAGCGAGATGGCCTGGGGCCCTTCAAGGCGCCCTCATACGCCTCGGAACTCTGGCTCAAGGAGTCTTCGGAGGCCGTGCGTGCGCTTGTGGAACACATCGAGAAGAGCCCATACGGGAAACGGGTTTTCGCCTATCGCATTGACGCCGGCGTCTACTCGGAATGGCATTACCACGGCATGGGTGGTTCCATGCCGGATATCAGCGAACCCATGGTGAAGCTCTTCCGAACCTACCTCCGAGAGAAATACAACGGCGATGTGGAGGCGCTCCGCAAGGCCTGGAGGCAACCCGAGGTCACCTTCGAAAGCGCCGCTCCCCCGCCTGAGGCAGTCCGCATGCAGTTTCTTGATGGCAGCCGCCGTGATCCCGTGGAACACGCCTGGAGCATCGATTTCCTCCATTGCATACAGCTCTCTCTGAAGAACGCCCTCCTGACGATGAACAAAGCCGCCAAGGAGGCCTGCAAGGGCCGCGCACTCGTCGGAAACTACTGCGGATACTTCTTCGGCATGGGCTACTCCGCCGAAGGATGGCATCTGGTGAATGACGACTTTGTCCGCTCGGAATATGTGGATTTCCAGGTCTCGCCCTGCTGCTACTCCAATATGTCTCGTGGCATCGGAAACTCCATGATGGCGCGCAGCCTGGCGGCCTCCTACCGCCTCCACAACAAGATTTGCATCTTCGAGGCAGACGGACGGACCAGCCTGGCGCCGGATGACCACAACCGTCATGCCCATACAATCCAGGAGAGCGTCGCCATGCTTTCCCGAGACCTGGCCCAGGCAGTCAGCAAGGGCTGCGCATACTGGTATTACGATTTCGGACGCAATTGGTACAACGATCCCACAATCTTCGCCTTCTTCCACCAAATCGCACCAGTCTTTGACGCCATCCCGGACTTCTCCTCCTGCGCAGATGTGGCAGTCATCGCAGATTGGGACAGCGCCTACTACCACGCAGTCCAGGCAGCCTACGGCGGTCCTGCCGCCTACATGGGCATCAACTATGTCACCAACGAACTGAAACACGCCGGACTCCAATTCGACGCCTACTCCTTTGCGGACCTGGACAACCCCGCACTGCAGAATTACAAGCTATACATCTTCCCGCAGTTCTTCTACGTTACGCCGGAGAAGCAGGCCATGTTGGCAACCCTCAAGAAGCCTGGCAAGAGCTTCCTCTTCATGGGGACCGCCGGATGGCTGACGCCCAATGGCCCCGACACCAATTCGATCTTCCAGACCACGGGTATCCAGGCGGAGCTCATCCATCAGGATGTGCTAGTCGCCACCACACTCACCGATGGCTCCGTCATGGATTACTACGAATTCCCCTCAGAGATTGGCTGGAAATACGCCCCCGCACTCAATATCACGGATTCCGACGCAACCATCCTGGGGACACTCAAGCTGGAAGACGGCACTGCCGTCCCCACCTACGCAACGAAGAAGAATGCCGATGGCACCACCTCCTACGTGAATGGCGCCCCCGTCATGACTGCCCAGGAGCTGCGCCGTATCGCCAAGGAAGCAGGCGTGCATGTCTTCTGCGACAGTGGCAAGGGCGTCGTTTACGCCAACAACTCCATGATTTCCTTCCATACCGGCACACCTGGCGAATACACCCTGCACGCAAAGAAACCCGTGAAATGGACCAAGGTCTATCCCGAAAAACGCGATTATCCCGACCGCAAGGCTGATATGACCTTCACCGCTTCCCAACCAGATACATACATTTTTGTCATCGAGCCATAAAGGAATATCGTTTTCATGAATTTCACCGAGATTTTTACCGACAGGCCCTTCCAGCGCAAGCTATGGAAGATCGCCTTGCCCAGCACCTTCCAGCATCTCATGTATGCGCTGGTTGCCGCGGCAGATGCCTTCATGCTGGGACGGGTGGACCAGAATTCCATGGCGGCGGTCTCCCTGGCGACTCAGGTGCAGTTTGTCCAATTCATGTTCGTCTGGGCCGTTGCCACCGCCGCATCCATCCTGGGAGCGCAGTATTGGGGCAAAAAGGACCTGGCGCGCCTGGATGAAATCTTCGGCATTACCATTCGCCAGACGATGCTCATCTCCACGGTATTCCTCGTCGCATGCGTATTTTTCCCACGTATGCTGATGAAACTCTTTGCGGGTGATGAAGAACTTATCCGCATCGGATGCGACTATCTCCGCATTGCGGGATGGTCCTACCTGATTGTGGGCTTCTCCATCGCATACGTATCCATCATGAAGGTCACGGACCACGTCCCCCGCGCCGCCTGGATCAGCGTGGGGACGGTGTTTCTGAATATTGTCCTGAATGCCATTTTCATCTTCGGATTGCTGGGTGTGCCCGCCATGGGTGTCAAGGGCGCCGCATTGGCTACCTTATTGGCACGCATCATCGAATTCTTCTGGTGCGTGGGGTCTTCCTATCAAAAGGGCTTCCTGCGGTTGAAACTCTGGACAATCATCCATTGGAATCCCAGGCTCCTGAAGGACTTCTGGAAGTGCTCCCTGCCCCTCTTCGGAAGCGGACTCTTCTGGGGCGTGGGCTTCACCAGCTATACCGCTGTCCTGGGACACATGGGGCCAGCCGCGGCCGCAGCCAATTCCGTTGCGGCAGTCGTGCGCGACCTGATGTGCTGCCTCTGCAACGGCCTCTGCAATGGCGCGGGCATTCTCATCGGCAACGAATTGGGGGCGGGCAATTTGGAACGAGGAAAACTCTACGGACAACGCCTTATGGTGATCTCGTTCATTGTGGGCATCCTGGCGACCATTGTGGTCCTGGCATCAATTCCGCCCGTCCTGGCATTCATGAAATTGGATGCCGACGCCAGAGAATATCTGGTGGGGATGTTCTGCATCCTCTCCATCTATATGATTGGCCGATGCGTCAACACGATTGTCATCAACGGCATTTTCTCCGCAGGTGGCGATACGCTTTTTGATTTCTATAGCGTGGTGGTTTCCATGTGGGGCATCGCGGTTCCATGCGCATTCCTTGGCGCATTCTATTTCCATTGGTCCGTCCTGCTGGTCTACGCGTGCACGTGCCTCGATGAGGTCGGCAAAATTCCGTGGGTCATGCACCACTTCTTCAAGTACAAGTGGGTCAAAGACCTGACCATCAAGGATTAACAAGAAATGATATTCATGTAGGCACGACCAGGACGGGAGACACAGGCGCCCAGGACAGTGCTTCCGCCGTAGATGACGATGCGCTGGGAGCCGACGATAGACGCCATCTTGAGAGAACCAGACTACCCCCCCACGCGGAAAGGCCTAGCAGACGGATCATACCAGGAAATCCCCTCCGCGGAAACGCAGGGAATCGCCATATTCTTATCAACCTCGGAAATGTCTTTCATGGCTTCCCTAAAGCCTATTCTTGAGATGAGCTAGGTTTGTCAGGGAAGAGTCCCTGGATGATACGGCGTGCGATTTCCGCCATTCCCTTATCGCCGGGGTGATTCTGCACACCAGGATGCTCAAAGAGCCCCACGGCGCGCATGGAGTCGTCTGGGGAGACATCCGCCTTGACGAAGGGAATTCCGCATTCCCGGGCGGCCTGCGCCATCAATTCGTCCTTCCAGGCATTTGGCCAGAAGCATCCGCGGACCACGGCGTGGGGCTTGTGCGGGCCGACCAGGAAACTCCCCAGCAATCTCTTGAAGGCATCCCGGAAGTCAGCGCGTTCCTGGCCTTCCAGATTACCCACATTCTCGCCCAGGGCCACAATCAGGTAATCGGGCTGAAAATCCACCAGGTCCTTCAGACGCGCCAAATCGTATGTGCCGTATCCACGCTCGAATTCCGCGAGATTCCGCACCCGCACATCCGCCTTGCGCCCCGTACGCTTCTCTAATTCCGCCGTGACCAGATGGACGTAGTCTTTATCTGCGGCGCTGGCCGCCATGCCCCACTCGTTGTTCCAGCCAATCTTTGGCGCCTTTCCATGCAGGGTGATGGAATTGCCTATGAAGACCACGCGGATACCGCCTTCATTTTGTGTCGACGACTGCACTCCGGGCGTCGCATTCATTGCGGAAGAATCATAGAGCTCTGCATCAGATTTAGCCATAGTGTTGAATCCCAAGCAAACAAAGACAAAGGTGAAAATCAGACGAAGGAATCCCATCGGATTCCCAAGACAAATGCGCATTTCCATAATGACCTCCTTTTGTGCTTCTAGGTATAAAGTTAATCCCTACGAGAAGATTTGCAAGCGGATGTAGCGACGGCGTCCCCGCCGTCGGGAAAGGGGCGGAGCCCATTTCCCCCGATTGTATTGTAGGGCGATGCCCGTCAAGAAAGACAAAAGAAGCCGCCCTGATCAAGAATCAAGAATCAAGAATCAAGAATTCGCCCGCAAAAAAAGGCCCGCTTCGCGGGAAGCGCGAGGCGGGCTTTTGTATCGGGATCTACAGGTAATTACTTACCGGAGATCTGGCCATGGCCACGGAACATACGGGTCGCGGCGAATTCGCCGAGGCGATGACCGACCATGTTTTCGGTAACGAAGACGTTGGTGAAGTTCTTGCCGTTGTGCACAGCGAAGTTCTGGCCGACGAATTCGGGCAGGATGACGGAGCGACGGCTCCAGGTCTTGATGGCGTCTTTCTTGCCGCTCTTGGCAAGGGCCTCCGACTTCTTCAGGAGGCTAGCGTCAACGAAAGGTCCTTTCTTGATGCTTCTGGACATTTACTTCTTCCTCCGGGAAACGATGAAGTTATCGGACTGCTTGTTGGGTTTGCGGGTCTTGTAGCCCTTGGCCAGCTGGGCCCAGGGAGACTGGGGATGACCACCACCAGAGGTGCGGCCTTCACCACCACCCATGGGAGAGTCAACAGGGTTCTGCACGACACCACGCACGTGGGGGCGGAAGCCCAGGTAACGGGCCTTACCGGCCTTACCCAGCTTCACATCGGCGTGCTCCAGGTTACCGACCTGACCGATGGTGGCGCGGCACTTGACGTTGATCAAGCGGACTTCGCCAGAAGGCAGACGGACCTGAGCATAGCCGTTCTCCTTGGCGCGGAGGATGGCGTACTGACCTGCAGAACGAGCAATCTGGGCGCCCTTGCCGGGGACCATCTCGATGCAGTGGATGTTCACGCCATCAGGAATGTTCTCGATGGCCATGTTGTTACCGGGCTTGAACTCGGCAGTAGGACCGCTCAGCAGGACGTCGCCCTGCTTCACACCCAGAGGCGCCAGGATGTAGCGCTTCTCACCATCCGCATAGTGCAACAGAGCAATGCGGCTGGTACGGTTGGGGTCGTACTCGATTTCGGCGACCTTTGCGGGCACGCCATCCTTGTCATAGCGCTTGAAGTCGATGAGACGATAGGCGCGCTTCACACCGCCGCCACGGAAACGGACGGTCATGCGGCCCACGTTGTTACGGCCGCCAGTGCTGTGCTTGCCCACGGTGAGCGACTTCTCGGAGGTGCGGCGGGTGAGTTCTGCAAAGTCACTCACAACCATACCACGGCGACCGGCGCTCGTTGGCTTGTATGCTTTGATTCCCATTTCGAGATTTCTCCTGTGTGAGTGGATTACAGCAACTCAATCGTGCCCTCGGAGAGGGTGACGACAGCCTTCTTCCAGTCGGGGCGCTTGCCCATCTTCGCGGTGCGCATGCGCTTGGACTTGCCAAGGTAGTTCATGGTGTTGACGGCGGAGACCTTCACGTCAGGGAAGATCGCCTCCACAGCGGCCTTGATCTGGACCTTGTTGCTGGCGGGATTGACCTTGAAGAGGTACTTGTTGTACTTGTCGGTCAGGTTCGTGCCGCGCTCGGTGATGAGCACGGTGTAAACCACATCATAGGGATTGAAGGTTTTATCCATCGTGTTCACTCCTTATGCGAGACGCTCGCCCAACTTCGCCAGGGCGGCCTTGGTGATGACGATCTTCTTGAAGAGCAGCATCAGGTAGGTGTTGACGCTGGTGGCCTTCAGGACCAGGACCTGCTGGAGGTTCCGGGCGGCCAGATCCACGTTGTCGGTGTATTCGTCAACCAGGACCAGAGCGTCGTTGCCGGCGTTGATTGCCTTCAGGAAGGCGTTCATCTCTTTGGTCTTGGGGGTGGCGAAGGACAAGTCATCCACAACGATCACGTCGCCTGCATCCAGACGATCGGTGAAGGAGCGCTGGAGAGCCAGCTTCAGGACTTTCTTGTTGACGGACTTGGAGTAGTCGCGGGGGGTAGGACCGAAAGCGACTGCACCACCACGCCAGATGGGGCTGGACTTGCCACCGCTACGGGCACGGCCGGTGCCCTTCTGACGCCAGGGCTTCGCCTGGGAACGGCTGCTCAGAGTGGCACGGTTCTTGGTGCAGGCGGTACCGCTGCGCTGGGCTGCCAGGAAGGCCACCACGGCGTCCTTCACGGCCTGCTCGCCCTTGTCGCGAACCAGCCAGCTTTCCTCGATGGCGGCAGGTGCGCCAGTGTCGGCACCCTGCTGATTCAGGATATTGAGGTTAGACATTGTTGGCTTCCTCCCTTATTTCTTGACGGCGCTGCGAACGTAGACCAGACCGCCATTGGCGCCGGGGATACCGCCTTTCACAAAGATCAGGTGTTCCTCGGGACGGACGGCCACCACCTTCAGATTCTGGGTGGTGCGGGTGACATCGCCCATGTGACCGGGCAGCGGATGACCCTTGCGGACCTTACCGGGCTTTTCGCACATACCGATAGAACCAGTACGGCGTTCCCAGGCACCACCGTGAGCGGCACGACCACCGTTGAAGTTGTAGCGGTGGACGACACCCTGGAAGCCACGGCCCTTGGTGGTACCGGTGACATCCACGAATTCGTCAACCGCGAAGATGTCGACGTCGATAACGTCGCCAGCCTTCTGGGTGGGATCCGCATCCAGGCGGATTTCCTTGATGAATTCAGGAGGATTGGCTTCGAGACCAGCGGCCTTCACGTTACCGAGGACAGCCTTGGAGACGTTCTTGACCTTGCGGGTGCCGTAGCCGATCTGGAGAGCGCTGTAACCGTCCTTTTCGACAGTCTTAGCAGTGATAACAGTGCAAGGGCCGCAGTTGATCACGGTGACGGGCACCAGGGCGCCGTCCGCGTTGAAGATCTGGGCCATGCCCATCTTTTTGCCGATGAGACCTTTTTTCATGATTCGCGTCTCCTAGGCTTAGAGTTTGATGACGATTTCGACGCCAGCGGGCAGAGAGAGCTTGCGCAGTTCTTCGACCGTGCTGCTGGTGGGATTGATGATATCGAGGACGCGCTTGTGGGTGCGGATCTCGAACTGCTCCATCGACTTCTTGTCGATATGGGGTGAGCGGTTGACAGTGAACCGCTCGATTTTGGTGGGCAGCGGGATGGGTCCTGCGATCTGAGCGCCAGTACGCTTGACGGTACCGACGATGTCCGCGGTGGACTGGTCCAGGATCGTGTTTTCGAACGCCTGGAGCCGGATGCGGATGGTCTGCTTGTTAGCCATTTCCTTTTCCTGGTTATTTGTCCTGTCCTGGTCGGGGTTCCAGCGCTGCGGGCTCGGCGGTGAAGAGCGCCCGTCCTGCGGTGAGAGACCGCAAGGAAGTAGCGTAGGAAATCATTTCGGCGACGGGGACAAGAGCGACTGCGCAAGCACTTTGGTCAGGCAGAGTTTCCACTTGGAGGACTTTCGCGCGACGTGCGTTCAAGTCATTCAGGATGGCGCCGATCTGCGGGGCCGGGGCGCTTACTTCGAGCCGCATCACAGGTTCCAGCACGACCTCTCTGGCTTGGCATAAAGCGTCGACCAATGCCAGTCGGGTAGCGGTTAAGAACACCGGTTCGGAAGTGTCGGGGGATTGGCTCGACACCTCCAGGACTGTAATGCGCGTGTTCGTCAGTGGGAATCCCGAAGGGGAACCGCCATTGACGAATTCGGTGACTGCCTGTTGGATTGCCTCGCAGCATTCCTTGGGCAGGCTTGTGGAATTCCGGAAAGGGAATTCCACGATTGCGCCGCTGTTTTGAGGCAGCGGCTCAAATTGGATTTCGACCTGTGCCTGGATGGCCAGCGTCGGCGAGAGTTGCCGTTTGAACTCCCGTGTAATGCGGCAGGGTTCCGCGACGGTGGCTCGGTATGCCACCAGTGGTCTTCCCGCCCGGGTGGAGACCCGATGTTCGGAGAAGAGCCGTTCCCTGACCACCTGGAGATGGAGTTCTCCAAGCCCTGAGATGGTGCACTGTCCATCCTGGGGTCCCTGCTTCCAGCGGAGGGTGGGGTCTTCTTCCACCAGCGCGGAAAGCGCGTTGGGGAGTGCCTGTCGGTCTTCGGCGGCGATGCCTTCCAGCACCAGCGAGAGCACTGGCTCGGGGAAGCGCATCTTCGCCAGTCGGAAGCGGGGAGCGCCCTCTTCCACCAGGGTGTCCCCTGCCCTGAAACAAGGCAGCGGACTCTCCGGCGAAGCCGCCAGTCCCACGACTTCACCCGCGTGGGCCTCGGAAATCTCTTCCACATCCGAGGCATTCAAGCGCCAGACGGCGCCCACACTCCAAGTCAAGTCGCGGTTGCAATCCACCAACTGAGTGCCCTTTCGGACGACACCGCTGTAAATGCGGACCGCAACGTAGTCGCCAGGCCATGGCGACCGGATGCTCTTTACCACCGACATCACCGCGTAGGTGCCGCCGGCAGGCGAGGCGAGCTTTGCCTCGGAAATCGAAAAACAGCGCTTGCCTGCGGAGGACTCCAACCGCTCTTTGGGAGAGGGTAGGAATGCCGCCACCGCATCCAGCAGCGCCCGGACGCACCAGCCTGTCCGCGCAGAACCGCAGAGAACCGGTATCACCGCATTCTTCAGCGTGGCCCGACGAATCGATGCCAGCAAATCCCCGCGCTCAGGGAAGCGCCCTTCCAGGAAGGCCGCCATGGCGTCGTCATCACACTCGGCCAGGGTTTCCAGCAGTGCGTGCCTGCCATCCCAGAGTGCGAGCTCGAGGTCGTCGAGACTCGCGGTGCAGACCGGCCCCACGGGCTGACCTGTCACCAAATCCACGATGCCGGTCAGATGACCATTGGCATCCTTGAGCGGTCGCATCAACGGCAATGGCTTCGTCTCACCAAAGAGACGACTCATCTGGGCGAGAACGCCCTCGAAATCCGCGCCATCGCGGTCGAGTTTGTTTACGAATGCCAGCCCAGGCAAACCGTAATTCTTTGCCCGACGCCAGATCATCTCCGACTGGGCCTGGACTCCGCTGACGGCACAGAAGACCGCCACCGCCGCATCCATCACCCGGAGGGACCGCTCCACTTCCGCGGTGAAATCGATGTGTCCTGGGGTATCCAGGAGAGTCAGATGCATTCCGCGCCAGGGGCAGGTGACTGCCGCGCTGACAATGGAGATGCCGCGCTCCCGCTCTTGCAGGAGGTAGTCGCTGACCGTTGTGCCGTCCTCCACCGCACCGCAGACCCGAAGTTGGCCGGTTTCGTGGAGAATCCGCTCTGTCAGCGTTGTCTTGCCTGCGTCGATGTGGGCGATGATGCCAAAGTTTCGGATGGTATCATCGTGGGCTTCCATCGGGATCGCCTCCAAGACAGAGTTCAGCCGAAGGCGGGGTCAACCGTCTCCGGCGCAGGTACCAATCAATGCCCGACCACCATAGGGAGATCAGGCATTGCGAAAAAACGAACGATTAGCGGAAGTGGGCGAAGGCCTTGTTGGCGTTGGCCATCTTGTGCACATCGTCACGCTTCTTGATGGTGTTGCCGGTGTTGTTGTAGGCATCCATCAGCTCGGCGGCCAGAGCGTGGCAGGTGTCCATGCCCTTGCGGCCACGGCTGTAGGTCACGATCCAGCGCATCGCCAGAGCGACCTGACGGCCGGCGGGGACTTCCAGGGGAACCTGGTAGGTGGCACCACCCACGCGCTTGGACTTGACTTCCAAACGGGGCTTGGCGTTCTCCAAGGCGGCCAGGAACAGATCCAGGGGCTCCACGTCGCTCTTCTTCTCTTTCAGCAGATCGAAGGCACCGTAGACGATGTTCTGGGCGGTAGACTTCTTGCCACACAGCATGATCGTGTTGATCAAGCGGGCAACCAGCTCGTTGTTATAGCGCACATCCGGAATCAGAGCGCGCTTGACAGCCTGACGTCTTCTCATTTCTTTCTAAATCTCCGTGTTCCTGAAATTACTTCTTCTTCTTCGCATCGGCGGCACCAGCCTTCGGGCGCTTCGTACCATACTTGGAACGGCCACGACGGCGCTTGTCAATGCCGAGGGTATCCAGCTTGCCACGGACCACGTGATAACGAACACCAGGGAGGTCACGGACACGACCACCACGGACCAGCACAACGCTGTGCTCCTGGAGGTTGTGGCCCTCGCCGCCGATGTAAGCGGTCACTTCCTGACCATTGGTCAGACGGACACGGCAGACCTTACGCATAGCGGAGTTAGGCTTCTTGGGGGTGCGGACGGTCACCAGCATGCAGACACCACGGCGCTGCGGGCACTGGTCCAGGGCACGGACACGGCTCTTCGTCGGCTTGACGGAGCGGCCTTTACGAATCAACTGATTGATAGTGGGCATTCAGATTTTTCCTGAGTTTGGATATATACGGAACAAAAAAAGTGTCGAAAAAAAATGCAGTCGCTTAATATAACCCGATTTCAAGTCTTTACAAGCCAATGTCGGATTTTTCCGCTTTTGACAGGTCTTTTTTCTTCTTCGCCCTAAAGAGGGGCGAAATAAAGTGACCCCTTTCGGGCGAAATAGAAGAAACAAAAAAAACTCCGAGACCTTAGCGGCGGCCTCGGAGTTTTTCAACCAGTTGGTCAGAAGACTACTTCTTGCAGCACTTCTTGCAGGCGGGCTTAGCAGCCTTGGCGGGACCAAACTTCTCAGCATCAGCGGCGCTGACGAAACGGGTCAGGTTACGACCATCCTTGGTGACGGCCTTGAAAGCGTAGCGACCATTGTCGTACTTCACGCAATCTTTGACTTCGGCTTCCACGGACTTGCGGGTCTTGACATCCCAGAATTTTGCTTTCATTGAATGTACCTCTTTTAGAAGGAACGGATTTGTTGCAACAACTCCAGACCGCCGGAAGTGACGACTGGAAGGGGGAACCATTACTGCCAATGTAGTGGCATTACCTAACTTTACTACATAACTTTATTTTTTTCAAGCAAAATCAACAAATTTATGAAATTTTTTGCGATTTTTTGTGATTTTTTTGGATTTGAGGGGAATTTTAGGGTAAAACTCCCCAAATTTTCATCTTGAAATACATCCTTGAAATATCGGGGAGAAATAGTCCCCTCTCCCCGTCCCCCAATTTCCAATCTCGTGTACAGTGATTAAATTATGGGGCTTTACCGATTTTTCGTCAATTATCTTCTCTTATGGAACAGATTCGCATACAGGGCGCTTGCCAGCACAACTTGAAGAACCTGACGCTGTCGATTCCCCGCAACAAGCTTGTTGTGATTACGGGTCCCAGCGGTTCGGGGAAATCGTCGTTGGCCTTCGACACCCTCTATGCAGAGGGGCAGCGCCGTTATGTGGAGAGCCTCTCCGCCTACGCGCGGCAGTTTTTGGACCGCCTTTCCAAGCCCCAGGTGGAGCACATCGAGGGACTCTCCCCCGCCATCGCCATTGAGCAGCGTGTGGCCGGCGCCTCTCCGCGTTCCATCGTAGCCACCACCACGGAGATCTACGACTACCTGCGGTTGTTGTACACCCACCTGGGTGTCCCCCACTGTCCCAAATGCGGCAAGGAGATTTCCTCCCAGAGTGCGGATGCGATTTGTCAGCAACTCATGGCGCGTCCTGCGGGGCACAAGATGATGCTTTTGGCGCCCTACGTCCGAGGCAAGAAAGGCGAGCACGTGGAAGTCCTGGAGCAGATGCGTCGCGATGGCTTTGTCCGTGCGCGGATTGACGGCAAGATTGTCTCGTTGGATACGGAAATCACGCTAGGGAAGACTCTTCGCCATACCATCGAGGCCATTGTGGACCGTCTGGTCACGGGCAATCTGGGGCGTGGGCGTCTGAACGACTCCGTGGAATTGGCCTTGAAGAAGGGCTCTGGGGTTCTGTGTGTCCTGACGGAGGACGAGCATGCGGAAGGCGGCTGGAAAGAGGAGCTCATCAGCGAAAATCTGGCCTGTCCCGACTGCGGGCTCTCTTTCGGGGAATTGCTTCCCCGTAACTTCTCCTTCAACTCCCCCTTTGGCGCATGCCCGGGCTGCGATGGCCTTGGCAAGCACCTGACCTTCTCGCCGGAAGCGGTCATTCCCGACCCCAGCCTCTCCATCAAGCGGGGTGCGATTCCCCTGTGGCGCCGCGGTCCCAGGTATGTGATCATGCTCTACAACCACTACCTGCGATGCCTGGCCGCACAATTCGACTTCGCCCTGACCACACCCTGGCAGAAACTCCCCGCGGATATCCAGAAGATGCTCCTGTATGGTTCAGGAGAGACCCTCTGCACCTTCGATTATTGGGAAAAAGGCAAGATGCACGAATGGCGAAAGCCCTTCGAGGGAATCATCCCCAATCTGGAACGACGACTTCGCGAAACCGAAAATGACGACTTGCGGGCGCGTCTGGAGGAGGTCTCCATGTTCGAGGAATGCAGCCAGTGCCACGGTGCGAGACTGAAGCCCGAATATCTGGCAGTCACCATCAATGGCCTGAATATCAGCCAATTCTGCGCACTCTCCATCGACGCCGCACTGGAATTCCTGGATAGCCTGAAACTCACCGAGCACCAGCTCAAGATTGGCGGAGAACTCCTGAAGGAAATCCGGAACCGCCTGGGCTTCCTGAAGCAGGTGGGTCTGAACTACCTCACCCTCAACCGGGAAAGCGGCACCCTCTCCGGTGGCGAATCACAGCGCATCCGCCTGGCAAGCCAAATCGGTTCCGGGCTGGTGGGTGTCCTCTATATCCTGGACGAGCCATCCATCGGACTGCACCAGCGGGACAACAGCCGACTGCTGGAGAGCCTCAAGCATCTGCGGGATTTGGGCAACACCGTCATCGTGGTGGAACACGACCTGGAGACCATGGAGAATGCCGACCACATCGTGGACTTGGGACCCGGCGCAGGACGCCATGGCGGGAACCTGATGGCACAGGGCACGCCCGCGGAAGTGGCCGCCACCCCAGGCAGCATCACCGGCGAATTCCTCTCGGGCAAACGATGCATACCCGTTCCCGAAAAACGCAATCCCGGCAACGGCAAATTCCTGGTGGTGAAAGGCGCCACGGAACACAACCTGAAGAAGCTCACGGTAAAAATCCCCCTGGGGCTCATGTGTTGCGTCACAGGCGTCTCGGGCTCCGGCAAATCCACCCTGGTCAACCACATCATCCGCCCCGCCCTGAATCAGCATTTCAAAATCAAGGACGACCCCGTGGGCGCCTGCCAGAAGGTGGAAGGCGTAGAGAATGTGGACAAGATGATTGTCATCGACCAGAGCCCCATCGGCAAGACACCACGCTCCAACCCCGCTACCTACACGGGACTCTTCGACCTGATCCGCGATGTCTTCTCCATGACCAACGACGCAAAACTCCGCGGATACACCCCTGGGCGCTTCTCCTTCAATGTCAAGGGAGGGCGTTGCGAAGAATGCCACGGCGACGGCATCAAGAAAATCGAGATGCAGTTCCTGCCGGACGTCTATGTCCCCTGCGAACACTGCCATGGACAGCGCTACAACTCCGAGACCCTGAATGTCCGCTTCAAGGGCAAGAACATCGCGGAAGTCCTGGAGATGTCCGTCAACGAAGCCTGTGAATTCTTTGACAGCGTTCCCCGAATTCTGCGGAAGTTGGAGACCCTTCGTGATGTGGGGCTGGGATACATCCACCTGGGACAGCCCGCCACCACGCTCTCCGGCGGCGAAGCCCAGCGCGTCAAACTGGCCACCGAGCTCTCACGGAAAGCCCAGGGGCATACACTCTACTTGCTGGACGAACCCACCACGGGTCTCCATCTCTCCGACATCGCGCAGCTCCTGAAGGTCCTGGAGTCCCTCCGCGACCAGGGGAACTCCATCATCGTCATCGAGCACAATCTGGATGTCATCAAGACTGCGGATTGGATTCTCGACCTGGGGCCCGAAGGCGGCGACCAGGGCGGCACCCTCATTGCGGAGGGCACCCCCGAGACCGTCGCGAAATGCAAGAAATCCTACACGGGCCAATACCTGAAGCCTTTACTTACGAAAAAATAACTGGATACGATTATGTCTTTTGAAAGTGAAATCAAGCGCCGGCGCACCTTCGCCATCATCTCCCACCCTGACGCAGGTAAGACCACGCTGACCGAAAAGCTCCTGCTCTACGGCGGCGCCCTGCAGGCGGCGGGCTCCGTCCGTGCCAAGAAGAATCAGAAGAACACCACCAGTGACTGGATGGATCTGGAGCGGGAGCGCGGCATCTCCGTCTCCTCCACCGTCCTGCAGTTCGAATACCGGGGATACTGCGTCAATCTGCTGGACACCCCCGGACACAAGGACTTCTGCGAAGACACCTACCGCGTCCTCACCGCCGTGGACTCCGTCATCATGGTCATTGACGCAGGCAAAGGCATCGAGGAGCGTACCCGGAAGCTCTTTGACATCTGCAAATTGCGCGGCATTCCCATCTTCACCTTCATGAACAAGATGGACCGCCCTGCCCTCAATCCCCTGGAGCTCATCGACGACATCGAAAAGACCCTGGGGCTGGCGGTCTTCCCCGTCACCTGGCCCCTGGGCGATGGCCCCGACTTCAAGGGCGTCTATGATCGTATTACCCACGAACTCCATCTCTTCACCAACCAGGAGCACGGCGCATCCAAAGCGGCGCAGATGACCACGGGCCCCGACGATCCGAAACTGGCGGAGCTCCTCCCGCCCACCATGCTCAAGGAATGGCGCGACCAAATCGACCTGCTCTCCGTGGCGGGAGAGACCTTCGATGACGAGATGGTCCAGTCCGGTCAGATGACACCCATCTTCTTCGGTTCCGGTATCAACAACTTCGGCGTGCAGCTCCTGCTGGACTACTTCGTGGACCACGGCATGCCACCACTGCCACGAAAGTCCTCCCAGGGCGAAATCCTCCCCACTCGGGAAGACTTCTCCGGCTTCATCTTCAAGATCCAGGCGAATATGGATCCCAACCACCGGGACTCCATGTCATTCGTCCGCATCTGCTCCGGCACTTTCGTCAAGGACATGACAGTCCCCAATCCCCGCGGTGGCCGTCCCCTGCGCCTCTCCTACCCCCAGAAGATGTTCGGACAGGAACGGGACTCCATCGAGACTGCCTACCCCGGCGACATCGTGGGATTGGTCAGCCACGGCAGTTTCCGCATCGGCGACACCCTGACCACCATCCCCAACCTGGTCTACAATGAAATCCCCCGTTTCGCACCCGAGGTCTTCTGCCTCCTGCGAAACGCCGCGCCCTCCAAATACAAGCAGTTCTCCGAGGGGCTGGAGCAGCTCCTCAACGAAGGCGCCATCCAGGTCTATCACCTGCATAGCGATGTGAACCGCGCGCCGCTCCTGGGCGCCGTGGGACAGCTGCAATTCGAGGTAGTCAAGCACCGCCTGGAAACCGAGTACAACGCGGAAGTCCGCCTGGAGGAAACCCCATACACACAAATTCGGTGGCTGGCAAAGCCCGAGGACGCAGAGAAGTTCAAGGGCGCATACCTGGGCAGCAATGTCCGTTTCGCTGAAGACCACGAGGGCCTGCCCGCACTGCTCTTCCCTGACACCTGGGCCGTCAACTACTTCATGGAAAAGAATCCCGACGTCCAGCTCCTCACCCACTCACCCCTCCAGGGAGAAACCATCTAATCAATGCTCAATGCGTAATGCTTAATGCTCAATGAAGGAGGGGGAGGTATCCCCCTTGCCCCCTCTTCTTCAATTAGGAATGCGGAATTAGGATTTTTTCTAGTCTCTGTCTTCTCGACCGTTACTGAGGTGGCAGGACGGGCGGGGGACAAAAGTCCCCAGCCCTGCAGTACCGGTCTGTTTCTTTTCGACCGACAAAAGGGGGAGAAGTCACAAAACACCACGCCGTTTCACAAGAACCACCGCCAAGAAGGAACTGGGTAATGCAGTCATTTGACGTCTTGGACTCCCCGCACGCACAAACGATTGAGAAGAAAGAACAAAAAAGATTACGCATGACGAATTACGAATTACGAATTAATAAAAATGCTTCCCAGAATTGACATCCATGCCCATGCCTTCCACCAGAAGATTGCGGAGAAGGCCACCCTTCAGTTGAAGGAGCACTACAAGATGCTCCCCGTCGGCAATGGCACCTGGGAGGATATGGTCCCCCGACTGAAGGCCTGCGGCATCCAATATTCCACGGTGCTTTCCGCCGCCACCAAAAAGGAGCAGGTGGAACCCGCCAACAAATACGCCGTCTCTCTGATGAAGACGCCGGGTGTCATCCCCTTCGGAACCATGCATCCCGACTACGAGGATATCGACGGTATGCTGGCATATCTCTGGGACAACGGCGTACGCGGCATCAAGCTCCACCCCGATTTCCAGGGCTTCCGGCTGGATGACCCACGACTGGACAAACTCTTCGGTGCAATCGAGGGGCGCTTCACATTGCTAGTCCATGTAGGCGACCGTCTTCCCCCAAAGGAAAATCCCTCCTGCCCCTACAAAGTCGCCGCAATCCACAAAAAGTATCCCAAATTGCAGATGGTGGCGGCACATTTTGGCGGTGTCTGGCATTGGCAATACGTGCTGGACGCCATGCAGGGCATGAACGACATCTATATGGATACCTCCAGCACACTCTTCGCTATCCCCCAGGATCTGCTGGAACAAATCTACCACGCATTCCCAAAAGAGAACTTCCTCTTCGGCTCCGATTACCCACTAGGTGACTGCGCCAACGAAATCCGACTCCTCCAGGAAAGACTCCGCCTCTCCGATACAGAAATCGAAGGCATCATGACCAACGCAAATGCCCTGGGGCTCACCGAAGGACACCAGCCGCTTTAATGCGGAATCTATTTATAAGGATGGGAGAGGTGGGAAACACAGCATTTCCCCAAAAGTCCAACACTCTACAAGACAACGAACAACAATGAAATCTCTCCCGCTTAACATTCTCATATTTGTCTGCCTTGCGATAGTCGCGCCACTCCACGCAGCGCCGCTCTTCCAGGACGCGGGACTGGCAATCGGTCAAGGCATCACGGGGTGTTGGACGGGCCCCTTTCTGAGGGTCGCACAGCAGAGTTTTGCCCAAGACCAGACGACTCTGCACATGACCTGGGACGAAGAGGCCCTCCATGGGACGTTCCAATGCCAGGAGGCCTGTCTGGATCCCCTCCTCAACCGACTCCACGAATTCAAAAAAGACAACGCTTCCGTCTGGAACAACGACTATGTTGCGCTGCTCTTCCAACGAAATGACGTCTTCTACGATGTCATCGTGGACGCCAACGGACGCATCGAAAGTGCCAGCGCCGTGGGTACGGACTTCTGGCGGGGACGCGTGCTCCGACAGGATACCGGTATCACCGCCGAAATCGAGGTAGGGAATGGCGTCTGGACTGCCAATATCCGGATTCCCTGGGATGCCATTGGCGGAAAGGCAGAATTGCGGGAACTCTTCCGTTTCCAGGCAGCCCGACGGAATCCCTCCCTCCAGGAAACCAGCGTGCTCTTCCCCTGTCTGAATGGCTTCCATACCTACGCCTATTTCGGCTCACTGGCACTGGTGGAAGAGGTCCCCGAATTGCACCCCGCGCTCCCTGCATTCCTGCCAGGGAAAAATGTCATCTCCTGTGACAACGCCACCGTCTCCGGATGGATTGAGGTCCCTGGAAAACCACGACAACTCTTCGATACCAATGAGTTCGAGCTGAAGCACGCGGGGCATTTCCAATTCTGCTGGCAAATCAACGGCAAAGAGACACCATACTGGATTTCCCCAATCTACGAACTGACGGCTTCCGCCATACCACTGCAATTCGATCTCTCCACCTCAGCAACCTGGAAGAACGCCGTCCGCCGGAATGATCAGGTGGTCGTTCCAGGCACGACTCTGCAGGATGGGAAAAATATCATTGAAGTCGCCGAGGGCTTCCCTGGCACTCTCAAGGCGGGTGCTTTTGAATTCGTCCCCCCCGCATCAAAATTCCAACTCTATTCCCAGCACACCCTCCTGTGGCCCAATTGGCAGGCGCAAGAGTGGTGCGTAACGCGGGGCGGACTCCAAATGCTCCTCTTCGCACCGCGGGGCTTCCCCGACACCACCGTATCGGACTACACCATCAAGCTCAATCTCCCCAAGGGGTTCACCCTGGAATGCGCCTCGGGTTACTACAACACCTACCCCAATATCCGCTTCACCCCCGATGGCACCATCACCATCGACAAGGCGATTCCCTTCCGCAAGAGCATCCCCAGCCATGAATTTCTGGCGGCATTCATCCGCGTTCCCGAGGAGTTCGAGGATGATGTCACGGAATTGTCCTTCGCCTCATCTAGTCCATGCCAGCATATCCTGGAGGTCCCCCAGTCGATGAAAGTCCGCCTCCTCCCCAAATTGGATGGCGTGGCACCCAAGGAGCTCCTGGTCTACATCTGGGGCGGGTGGCTTCATGCCCTGACCAACAAGGCGTATATCGACACCGTCCTGAAGGATTTCGCCGCCGCGGGCATCAACCTGGTTGTGAATCTGCCCAACCAGGTCATTCCCTACAGCTGCTCCTTCTGCTTCGAAAAATGGGGCTGGCCCATCAGTCCTTACCTGCAGGAACATCCCGACGCGGTGCTCATCAAGAAGGACGGCACACCGGATTCCACACACGTCTGCCCCAAGACAATCCGCACGCCCGAATTCGCCGCATGGCTGAAATCCCAGGTGCCGGGATGGTTGGAAAAGAGCGGCAATCCCACCGTCGTGGAATGGGATTACGAATTCCGCATCGAAAATGGCCCCTTCTCCTGCTATTGTCCAAAATGCATCGACCATACGGAGGACTCCGTGCGACACCAGGATATGGCATTCTTCATCAAACTCCTGCGGGATGCACTCCAGGAAGTCAACCCGAATATCCGCTTCGCCATCTACAGCGGCTATCAGAGCGAACGAAGCAAACAGGTCTATGGCATCGACTGGAGCCTCCTGAAAGATACCATCGATATCGCCGAATGCGGTTATGGACGCCCACTGGCAGATATCCAGGCCACCCGGGACGCCATCGGAGATATGCCCCTGGTCCTGGGTGCGCTCGTGCTGCCATATACCTACGACGATCGAAAATACCCCAGCCAATACACTACCGCATGGCTTCTTCGACGGGCCGCGGATGCCTCCTACGGTATCCTGCTCTTCAACTACCCGTCCTTTGACGGACAATCCATGCACGCCATCGCAGAAGCCTCCAAAATCATGAGCAAATACGAGCCATTCTTCCGCTACGGCAAACGACTCCAGGAAACCATCCCACAATGGGCCCAAGAAGACACCCAAGTCATAGAATACCAGGGAAGAAAAATCCTAATTCTCATGAATAGCGGCATCAAACCACGGACATATCACACAGCTACAATCCCACCAGGAGAATGCCTGGTCCTGGAATTGTGAAAAAACCATGTAAAAAGTGTTTTTTTCATGCAAAGTCTTGATTTTGGCATAAATTTACCGATATTTACTCAGTTGTCTTCATACGCCTCCCCGCATCCAATACAACACAATTCAACCCTAAAACAATCATGAAAAAATCCTTCACGCTAATCGAATTGCTGGTGGTCATCGCCATCATCGCAATCCTGGCCGCAATGCTCCTGCCCGCCCTCTCCAAGGCACGCGCCAAGGCCCGTTCCATCAGCTGCACCAACAACCTGAAACAGCTGGGCCTCTTCAACCAAATCTACGCCAATGACAACGAGGATTACTTCCTCGCCGCGCTGACCCGTCCCGGCAAGGCAGATGACTCCACCAACGCCACTTGCAAGAACTACCAGTATTACCCCACCTGGCTCATGCTGCACCTGGACTACGGCGTGGATGCCAAGGCCATGCAGTGCACCACTACCACCTCTGACATCACCAAATACCTCAATGTCAGCAGCGTGGATGACTACTACAACAACCGCAAGACTGCCCAGAAGGAGTTCTCCTACGGTATCAACTACGGCACTTTCGGTATCAGCTGCTACCACGCACGCAAGCCCTTCAATCTGACTGCCATCGTCAACGCCAATGGTGTTCCCAGCACCCTCTGCTGGGCCGCAGACGCCACTCCCTGCTCCATGGGAACCAACATTAACAGCGACTTCTCCTGCTTCATCCAAGGCTGGAATGCCTATCCCATTGAAACGACTGCAGTGAATTACCCCACCCACTACTGCCACGAATTCCGTGCCAATATGAATATGCTGGACGGCCACTGCGAACCCATCCACTATATGCAGGGCTGGCGCACCGCGAAGGGCTTCTGGAAGTACTGGAATCCCTTCTGGGAAGACGGAAAACTGGTTGACTACGGCCGCGATAGCGACTGGGATCTGTAACCTCACATAACCGCTAGCAAAAAAACGGGCTGTTGGGACCTCGTTACGAGGCGACAACAGCCCGTTTTATTTTTTCGGGATTCACAATTCGGGATTCACAAAAATAAAAAAACTCAACAACAATTCCACACATTTCGGAGAATTTCTTTCGGACATTATATTTTCGCTGTCTTCTCATCTGTGATTTTTCATCCGTTCTTCTGACGGAAATTCCTAAGCCCCACCCTAAAAACACGACTCTCATGGAACACATCCCGTGGTTAAGAAAGGAAATCGCCGCATGGCAATCGGAGGGACTGATCTCTGAGGAGACTTGCGCAAAACTCCTGGCGCGCTATCCCCAGGAGACCACCTCCCGTTCCTGGGGAATCATCCTGGCAGGCTCCATCGGCGCACTGCTCATCGGCTTGGGCATCATCGCACTCTTTGCGGCAAACTGGGACAGCCTGGGCCGTCCCGCCCGTGCCGCCATCGCCATCGCCCCGGTGATCCTCTGCGGCATCGGAGCATTGGTCGCCACTCTGAAAGAGCACAAGAATCGTGTATTCTGGGAAGCCCTGGGCATCCTCTGGTGCCTGGCCATCACGGCAGCCACCTGCCTTGTGGCCCAGACCTACCAGGTAGGCACGAATATCCCGGGACTCATTCTGCTAATCGCCCTGCTCTGCCTCACCGTCATCTGGGGTACTGGCGCCGTCATCCCCATGGTCCTATGGCCCATTTTTGTGCAGGCATGGCTACTTGCCGCCCACGAAGAAGCTCATGACCCCAGGGGGCTTTGGCTGACCATCCGGGCATTGCTCTTCTTCTGCGCAGGCATCCCCGCGTACATCGCATATCTGCGGAACCGCCCGCCACGCCCCGCATTCCTCACAGCCCAGTTCTTCTCCGGAGTCTCCTTCGTTTGCGTCCTGGGGTTCATCCTCGCCTACGCGATGGATTTCCACTGGAGACGCTGGGGCGTTGAGTCCTGTGTGTTGGCATACTGGTTCAGCGCACTGCTTCTGGCGCTGTCTGCCTGGAAATGGTCTCTCCCCGTATGGCGCATCGTCGCCACGCTAACTGCCGCCAGTATCGCCTTGGTGACGCCCTTCCATGACCTCTGCGACCTATGGCTTTTCGTGCTGGCATTCCTGCTGGCCTTGGGCATCATCGCATACGGCATCCAAAGACTCCGCCTAATCTACATGAACATCGGCGTATGCCTGTTGCTCTGGCACATCCTCGTCAAATTCCTCTCCAGCGACTTGGATTTCACGATCAAGGGATTGGTGATGCTCTCTTCGGGTATCGCCCTGACCACAGCGAATGTGCTCTTCGTGCGTTATCGAAACCACATCAAGGAGGAGAATCATGAGCAAGAAGCATAAGACAATCGGAATCGCGGCCATTCTGGCAATCCAGTGCCTCCTCCTGGGATGGCTGATTTTCCGATACGAACGGATAGTCTCCCAGGGAACCGAAGTCCGCTTCCCCTGCCAGGCATACGATCCATACGATCCTTTCCGCGGACGATATCTCAATACCCGTGTGGAAGAAAGTGTCCTCTGGATGAAGGGCGTTCCCACCGAGGAAGAATACCGACATTGGAATGAGACACGAGATCTCTATGCACGCCTGGAACCACGGAATGACGGAACCAATCTCTACCGCGTCGCCGAAGTCGCAAAGGTCCCTGGAAAGGATGGCCTGTGGGTCAAACCCGAGGACACGCACATCTTCTCGACTCCCGCAAGCGAGGAAAATTCCGAGAAGATTGAAGTCCAGACAGACGAAACCCCACCCGTCGCCATTCCCCCAGAGACCGTCTCCCCCAAAAAGGACCTCTCCGTGCGAGTAAGTTTCCCCTCAAAGCTCTTCGTCAACGAAAAGCTCGCTCCCAAGGCGGAAAAAATCCTCCGTGAGAACACCGAAAATGCGGTTGCGGTCTATCGTGCCAAGAATGGCGAAATCGTCTTGACCGACATCGAAATCCAGGGCGAGTCCATCCTCAAATTGGGGAAATAGCTTTCAGATTCGCTCCTCGGGCTTGAATACCGCTGAATCAATAGGATGAACTACCCTCGCACAATGGTCGGCACCTTCCTGGACCGCCCCAACCGTTTCATTGCCCACGTGGAAATCGATGGGACCACCGAAACTGTCCACGTCAAGAATACGGGACGTTGCAAGGAACTGCTACTACCTGGTTCGGAGGTGGTTCTTGCGGTATCAGAGAATCCCGCGAGACGGACGAAATACGACTTGATTGCGGTGAAGAAAGCCAACCTTGGATGGGTTAATATCGACAGCCAGGCCCCGAATGTGGTGGTGAAAGAGTGGCTGTGCTCCAATCCGGCACCATTCCAGGGCATCACCCTCCTGAAACCGGAGCACCAATATGGCAATTCCAGAGTGGACTTCTACCTGGAATGCGGAAGTCGAAAAATCTTCATTGAAGTCAAGGGGTGTACCCTGGAGATCGATGGCATGGGATATTTTCCCGACGCACCCACGGAACGAGGCGTCAAGCATCTCCATGAATTAATGAAAGCCGTAAGCGAGGGCTACGAGTGTTATATCGCCTTCGTCATCGCAATGCCTGGCGTAACCCAAGTATTCCCGAACCGAGAAACTCACCCGGAATTCGGCGAAGCACTAGACGCCGCAGAAAAGGCAGGCGTGAAAATTCTCCGCCTGCCCTGCAACGTTACCCCAGACTCTCTAAGAATCACGAATCCCTCGTAATTCTAGAATCCAGAATCCCCTTATTCCGTGGTGCGGCCGGTGTAGTTTTTCTGGGATGTGCTGTCGATCTCGTATTCGAAGAATTTCTTCTCGGCTTCTGCCCTGTCCTTTGACCAGAATTCTTTGCCGTCGCCGATTTGGACGACCCAGAGTTTCAGTCGCTTTGTACGCCAATTGACGTATGCGGAGGTCAGCCAGGCGCCGCCGTGTCCAAGCCATCCTGCGTCATCTTTGGAGTAGGGCACGTCCAGTCCCAGGGAATACCAGTCATTGGGCAGTTCCTTTGGGCGTGTCGTCTGTGAGAGAAACTTCATGAATGTCTCTTCCTTCAGGATTCGGACACCGTTGTCACCCACGCCTTTGTTCATCAGCATCTTGTAGAATTTCAGCTGGTCATTTGCCGTGGTCCAGAGTCCCGCTGCGGCGGAGACGAAGACATTTCTGCCGTTATAGGGGCGCTGTGACCATCCGACATTCTTCAGACATATTGCAGGTTTGTCGGGATAGACCGCATACATCTCAATGCGGTTCTTCAGCATTTCGTCCGTGGGGAAGAATGTGGTGGAGGTCATACCCAGGGGATCCAGCACCCGTTCCTTGAGGAATAGTTCCCATGGCTTTCCGGTCACCACTTCCACCACGGCTGCAGCGATGTCGATACCCGTGTTGGAATATCCGCACTTTGTGCCGGGTTCCGAAGTCAAAGGCAATGCCGCCGCAATTGCCGCCGTCTGGCGCAGTGGCGCGCCGCCCGTCCAGCCACCGCCTTTGAGGTTGGACTTCTTTGCGGGAATCTCGAAGGGGAAACCGCCGGAATGGTTCATGCACATGCGGATGGTCAGGACATTCTTCGCCTGGTGCATGGTTCGGATGCCGTCCTTCTCGGAGTCCAGCACCCACAGTGTCTTGAATTCGGGGAGATACTTGGAAACGGGATCGTCCAGGGAAATTTTTCCCTCTTCAATTAGGATGGCCACCGTCAAACCACAGAAGCCCTTGGTCTGGGAAGCCTGCATGAAGACATCGTCCATGGAGATGGGGCGTTTTGCTTCCGCATCCGCATAGCCGATGCAGGTAGTCTCCTGGATGCCATCCTTGTAGAGGACGCTGATTGCGCCAGGGAGGCGTCCATCTGCCACATAAGGCATCAGTGCGTCCTTCATGAACGTGGTGCCGGACTCCACGGGGTCCTTGGCGATAGCCAGGAAGCCCGCAAAGAGTACGCTGACGGCAAAGAAAAGGAATGCCTTCTTCATAGATTTCGTTCTCTCCTAAAATGTGGGTGAGTGTGTGGAGTAAAAATGGGAGTGCGCGTTATTCCTCAAAGCGGAAGATCTCGCAGTTTTCGGGGACGTAGCTGTGTTCGGAGCCCTGATACCAGACGATGGACTTCTTGCACTTCAGGTTGTTGTACATGACGGCAATGCCCGAGGGAGGGCATGCGTAGTCTCCAAGGCCCGCGCGGACGATTTCGATGGGACAGTGGATGCGCTTTGCCATGTTGATGCAATCGTAGTAATCCAGGGCGCGGGTGTGCTCGGGGCGGAAATGGCTGTTGAGGCGGTTGTAGTTTTCGTGACCGCCGATGTCGCAGCACCAGGGAACAATGGCGGTGGCCTGAGTGACATCTGGATCCAGTGCGGTGGCCCAGATGGTCTGGAGGCCGCCCTGGCTTTCGCCGATTGCGTGGAGGTCCTTGCCATTCCAGGCATCAAGTGTCTTCACGTATTGCAGGGCACGCATGAGGCGCAGGGCCATCCCGTTAAAATAGCAGGTCTCGGGATCGGAGTTGGTCGTTTTGTCAAAGGCGTATTTGTTGCCATTCTGTTTGATAGATGCGCCGAATGCCTCATAGTATGTGTCATCGCGCAGATATTCCACGCCATGGGCATTCAGGATGAAATTGATGTATTCATCCGTGCCTTTCCCGTTAATCTTTCCAAAGGAGGGGCCGCCGTATCCGTAGCCGTGCAAATCAAAGCGAATGGGGTATTTTTTCCCTTCCTCTGCCCCCACGGGAATGGTAAGAACACCGGTTGCGGGACGGGGACCCGCGCAAAGGATGCGAACGACATAGATTGTCGCATACTCGCTCTTGCGCACTTCCGTCAGATCAACGACCATCGGGACCTTCTCCAAACGCGCCTTCTGCTTGGCCCAGAATTCATCGAAGTCCTCGGGTTCGGGGGTGGAAGTCAGCAACTCGGGATGGACCGCCGCACCGCCATTGAAAAACCAGTCCATTCCCTCCTTGTTCTTGAGGGTAGTGCCGTCAGCCTGCTTGAGTTGGGCGTAGAGATGCACGAAGCCATTGCAATTCAGCTTGGTGGTCACGGTGGCAGGAGAGCTGCCGTCATAGAGGATTTTGCCACTCTCCTCCAGGCCATCGTCGCCCGCGCGGCTCCATTCTATCGTCAGAGGCGCCTCCAACTCCTGTCCCTTCAGATCCACGATGAAGGTAAATACCATCGGTTCGTCAATCTCATACTGCAGGGGATGCTTGTTCGTGGTGGCATTGAAGGCGAAATTCTTGCCATCCAGAGCAAATAAAGACACTGCAAGAAGAAGGACAGCGCAGAAGGAAATTCTCCAGTATTTTTTCATGTCGTTCCTCAGAATGGGAGTGAAAATTGCATTGAAAAAGGGATGCGTCTAATTTAGTTTCAATTTGGCGGCTTCGGATTTGTTCTGGGTATAGCGATGAGACTTTTGCGCAATTTCAATAAAAATAAACCTGAATACAAAGGTGATTCACAGAAAATTGTACAAAAATAATTCTCGATTCTCGATTCCGCGACTTCCGCGTATTCCGTGGTGGCTTCCTGAACCGCGGAAGGCGCGGAAGACGCGGATGGGGGCTTTGATTTTCCGCGACTTCCGCGTATTCCGTGGTTGATTCCTGAACCGCGGAAGGCTAAAGCCAAGAAAGGTAAAATTCCTCCGCAGAGTGTTTGGTATTTTTCCGGTCGGATGGTATTTTATGCGGTGTGTTTATTTCACTCTGCCTTTGTCTGATACCATGACCAAATATTTCATTCTTTTCTTTCTCTGTCTCGTCTGCTGCCTGTCTGCGCAAATTCCCCAGGGGAACATCCTGCGGAATTCCGATTTTACGGAAATCCAGGACGGCCTGGCCGTAGGCTGGGAGCCCCAGCGTGGTTGGGCGGGCAAATCCGAGTATTCCCTGGAAGATGGCGTGCTGGTCATCCGTCGGGAGAATGACCCGAAGGGCGCCGGAGCCTACGCGACGCCTATGACTCCCCTGAGCGGCGTGCCATACGTCCAGGTCGGCGGCGATGTGAAGGGCACGGGATTGTCAAATGCCGCCCGCATCATGGTGCAATTCTTTGATGCCAATGGGAAGGGCTTCCGTGATGTATTCGGCAACAACATGAATATCCCCATCGGTCAAGTGGGACAAAATAGCGACTGGGTCCATTTCAGCCGTATCCTGGCAGTCCCGCCACAGTGTGCTTCAGTCCGATTCTTCCTGATTATCAACGGACAGGGGGAGGCATATTTCCGCAATCCTTTCATCAGCACAGCCCTGCCCGCCCTCCCCGACAATCGGAATAGCGCGCCATACATCCTCAACGGCAGCTTCGAAGGCGCGGATTTCAATGAGGCATTCATTGACTGCTACCAGGTGCGAAAGGGTGACGTGAAGCGCGTCACCAAGGCCTTCCATGGCTATCACGCCATTCAGTTGTCCCCAGGCGCGGAAGTCATCTACGGCAACGAGAATGTAGTCCCCATCGCCGTTGAGGAAGGCGAAGCGCTGGAACTCAGCCTGGCCGCGCTAGGCGACAGCAAAGCCCAGGCGTGCCTGGAATTCCTCAGTGAAGCAGGCGAGGTGTTGTCCACGAAAATCTGTGAAGTCGAGGGCTTTGACGACCAATGGCGTCAGGAAGCCAAGAAGGCCATCGTGCCGCGAGATGCCACGGGTGCCAGACTGGTTCTGCGCAATGCGGGTGAAAAGCCTGTCATTGTGGATGCCCTGCATCTTGGACCGCAGCCCTTTGATTTCCAGGAATGCCTGGTGGTACCCATCACGGAGATTCCCCGCGACCAGGAGACAGCCGATACCTTCCCCCCAAGTCAGGTGAAGGAGCACAACGGTGTGCCCACCTGGTATATCGACGGCAAGCCCATGCTGGGTGCCATGTTCACTTTGAGCAACGCGGTGCCGGGCATCGCCAAGAGCTGGTATGGCTACGAGCGAAAGGCCATGCAGAAGGGACAATTCCCCGTGGTGCTGATTTCCGCATCCATTTCCTCGCACCCGAATAATGCCAAATACCCCCTGGAGAAGGCGCTGGCGGAAATCGATTTCCAGGTGGGGGCTCTGCATGGCGGAGGTGCCCGACGCACAGTTCATCATCTGGCTCTTCCTGGAAGGATGCCAGAATTTCGTGGACGAGTATCCCCAGGACATCATCGTCAACGAACAGCAGGAATTGCCCTGGCGGGACGAGGTGGCGCCATACAGCTTCGGTTCCGAAGCCTGGGGACGCCTTTGCGCACAGCAGGTCGGCGCATTCCTAAGAGAAGTAGCCAAGCGTCCCTACGCCAAGCATATCGTCGGAGTATCTCCTGGCATGGGGCGCTACGGCGAGAACAACTGGGGCCATGCCGAAATCAAAAACGGCTATTCCCCCAACGACTTCTGCCCCGCAAACCAGAATTTCTTCCGGAATTGGCTTTTCAACGAATACGGCGGCGATGTGCGGGAATTTTCCAAGGCCTGGAATCAGCCAGGGCGTTTCAACTTCTCCAACGCACAGGTCCCCGTCTCACAGGTCCGTCTGACTCGCGCTCTGGGCTCCTTCTTTGATCCGAAAACCAACCGCCAGACACTGGATTACCAGCGTTGCGAATCTTTCAGCATCCTCCATCGCGTCTTCCAGCAGTGCGAGGCGGTAAAAAAGGCCACGGATGGTCGACTCTTCACCTTCATGCAGGCGGGATATTTCACCAGCTGGATCCTCCACCGCGAATTTGCGCCCGTGCTGAACAGTCCCTATCTGGATGCCGTGGGCCCTGCCCCCCCCTACATCAACCGAGGCCCTGGCGACGACGTGCTGGACCACGGCCCCGCCGCATCCGTCCAAGCCCACGGGAAAGTCTGGCTCTTCCAGGCGGATATCCGTACCCATCTGACGGATGCCCACAACTGGCGCTATGGCCGCACCCAGAACGAGGATGAATCCGTGGCCGTCTTCCTGCGAGACATGGGGCACTACATGACCACGGGGACCTATCCCTACTATATGTCCTTCGAACCCTGGTACGACAGCCCCCAAATGTGGGATGTCCTGACGCGCTTCCAGGAAAACCTGAATCTGGCGGCGCAATTCCCACAGCGTAGCGCCACGGAAGTGGCCGTTGTGGTGGATACGGACAGCATCTGCCTGGGCTTTGAATACAACTACGTCACCCGCCTCATGCCCGTCCACCAAAGCACCCTGGAATACAACCGCACCTTCGAATGGCAGCACCTGGGAATGCCATACGATTTCTTCATGCTGGATGACCTGCTGAACAGCCCCAATCTGGACCGCTACAAGGTGGTTGTTTTCGCTGTCAACAGCGTGGTCTCCGACACCCAGCGGAAACTCATTGAGGAACGCCTCCACAAGGATGGCAAGACCCTCGTCTGGCTCTATGCCGCAGGACTTGTGGACAAAAAGGGACTGGAGATGGATTTCGATGTGAAGCACGCCTGCGCTCTGACGGGCTTCAAACTAGTCCAGGATGACCAGCGCGACGACCTGTCCATCAAACTCGCCGATGGACGCGTATTCGGACGCTTCACCACGGATGTCTATGGCGGTTTCACGACGCCCGACAAGCCCATAAAAGTCCGTCGCGAAAGCTACCATCCTAGCTTCAATGTGGTTCCCGAGGAAGGTGTGGAAGTCTTCGGCACCTACGAAGACGACGGCGCACCCGCCGCGGCAATTCGTCGCCACGATGGCTGGACGGATGTCTTCTGGGGTTCCACCGCACTGAACAAGGAAGTGCTGTTGCCAATTCTGGAAGCGGCGAAGGTCCATGCCTACACCGACAAGCCCGCGGTTATCTACGCCAACGGCAATTTCCTGATGGTGCACTCACCCCTTGCAGGCAAGCGAACGATTTCCCTCCCCCAGAAGGCGCAGTGCATCTACGACCTCTACGCCAACCGCGAATTGGCACAGGAGACGGATACTCTCGAGGTGGACATGCCCAAGAACAGCACGCTGCTCCTCTATTACGGAGACCGCCAGGCACTGAAAAACGCCCAGAAGAGTGTGCGGAAGGAATGCTCGGAACGCACCGCCGCCAATGACGCCCGAAAGCCCGACTATGTCCACGAGTTGAAACGGAAGCCCCCACAGGGGAAGAAGGTTGCCGTGGATGGCGTCTATCGTCCCGACTCCGAGGGCTTCATTCGCAACTGGCTGTTGCTGGCGCCCTTCCCCAATTACGACCGCTCCAGCATCCACAGGGATTTCCTGGGGGATGAAGCAAAAGTGAAGGCGGTTGCAGGCGAAGTCATGGAAGTGGTCTTTGACGCATCCTCTGAAAATCGCCTCAAGGAAGCCCGCAGTTGGTTCGAAGGGGAAAGAAAGAAGACTACCCTCACACTCCAATGGAAGCCAATCCAATTCTCCAAAGGCGTCGTGGATCTGTTCTACGAGGAACTCTCCATGGACGACCTGCCCTTCGTGGATGATATCGTCTACTACCTCGCATGCACCGTGATTTCTCCCGAAGAACGGATGGTGCTTCTGGGCGTGGGCAGCGATGACAACGAAAAATGCTGGCTCAATGGAGAGTTGGTGACGGAATTCGATGGTCCCGGACGCGCATGCATCCCCGAAAGCGAAACCGCACGGGTCACCCTAAAGGCAGGCAAAAATACCCTCCTGCTTAAAATCGCTCAGGGCGGCGGCGGCGTAGGACATGCACTGCGCTTCCTGGATCCCAACTCGAACCTGCCCGTCACAAATCTGCAAATCTCACTGGAATAACTAGTTTGTGCAGGGACTCAGTGCCGTAGATATTTAGCCAGAGTCTCCTTGAGTTTCTGGACATCAATCGGCTTGGCGACATGGTCATCCATTCCGGCCTCCAGCGATTTCTGTCGATCTTCCTCGAAGGCATTGGCGCTCAATGCAATAATTGGCACATGGACATCCTGTGCAACCAAAATGGCTCGGATTGCCTGGGTCGCCTCGAAGCCATTCATCCGTGGCATTTGAATATCCATGAGGATGACATCATAATATCCGGGCTTGCCTGAATCCACACTATTGCTGACCTTCTCTACGGCAATGAGGCCATCTTCGGCGGTTTCCACAACGAACCCAGACTCCATCAGGATATCCGATGCGATTTCCCGATTCATCTCGTTGTCTTCCACAAGCAACAAACGCTTCCCGCGGAAATCGACAGCCTCGAGATTCTGAGCTTCTGTCTCACGCCGTCGAGATACATCATCCCATTTCATTGGGATAGACACCGTCACCACAGTGCCCTGCCCTGGCGTGGATTGAATGTCAATGTCGCCCCCCATCAAATCCACCAGTTTTTTCACGATGGACATCCCAAGTCCCGTGCCCTGGATCCTGCTGATGGTAGAGGTCTTTTCGCGGGAAAATTCCTCGAAGATGTGCTTCAGGAATTCATCCGACATACCGATGCCTGTATCCTTGACCATGATTTCATAAAGGCCATACCCCTCCTTGTCCCAGGGCTTTTCCACAGCGGTGCAGGATATGCTTCCCCCTTCCGGAGTGTATTTCACGGCGTTACCAAGAATATTCGAAATAATCTGGTTTACGCGGGAGACATCCTGAATTACATCCTTGTGCACAATGCCGCTGGTATCAATCGTGAAACTGATGTTCTTCATATTGCAGTCCGCGGCAATAATCGTCCGGACGGCATTTGCCTTTTCCACCAAATCCGCAGGCTCCTCCGACAACACAATTTTGCCGGATTCAATTCTGGACATCTCCAGCACCTGATTGACCAGCGAAAGCAACTGTCGCCCCGACACGTCAATCTTGCCCAGATAATCTTCCACCTTGGAATTGTCGGAGTACCTCTTCGCCATCGCCGTGTAACCGATGATGGCGTTCATCGGAGTGCGGATGTCATGGGACATGCTGTTGAGGAAATTCGTCTTGGCCATATTCGCGGCTTTGGCCATGGTCGCAATCTCCTCCAGGCGCATCTTCTGTTCCCGTTCATTCCTCGCCTTGATTTGCAATTCCTGGTGCCGACGACGGATATCGCCATTTCTTTTGTAAAGGGAACCAATCAGCAAGAACATGGCAATGAGAAAGACCATCGTGGAGATCAACTGGAATACATTTCTCTGCAAAATCCTCCGACTGATATTCCCCAGCTGGTCCGCAATGGTGTTATCATGGACCATCACCGTCAGCATCCAGTCCGTGTTTTCGACAGGGCTGTAGTAGATATACTTGATGTCATCCGCTGACTTGATGGTAACGAGACCCTTTTCGCCTTTGTGGAAACTCGTTCCTATCTTGCTCGAATCCTGTCCAGCCAAAAGTAACGCCTTCTGAATGAACTTGATTAGATTCTGTTTGGAGTCGATTTCATCAAATTTCGAAGTGGTGAGATTTTCGCCGTTCTTGTAGTACAGACCAATGAAGACCTTGCCCGAGGAATTCACATTATCGCTGGTCAGACTGCCCGCCACATCATCAATGTCAAGCTGAATAAAACAGGCGATAATCCTCTTTCCCAGCACGCGGATCCCCTCAACAGGTATCGCTAGAACCACCTGCTTCTTTGCGCCATACAAATTGGATGTGACAATCCGGGGTTCCGTGAAATCCTTCTGCAAAAACGCATATCTCGAGGCATCGGAGAAGGTGCTGTGAGCGGTATAAATCGTATTGTCTTCATCCACCATCGCCAGCTTCTTTGCGCCATACAGCGTCTGGGAAAACAACAACACCTTGCGTAGCGAAGCCTGGTCCTGGATTTCTTTCGTGCCAATCAACGCAACCACACGCCCGAGCAACTCGAAGTCACGATTCAGCGCGTCCTTCAACACGACCTCACGCTTGCCCAGCAGTTCCTCCATGTAGAAAGAACTCAGGGTATTGACCGCCTGGTCCATATTGTTGTTGGTGGCGCGAATATACAAAAGGGTCGCGCCGACAATGATTGCCACAATGATGAGTGATGCGGCAATGAATGCGGAACGATATGTCTTGTCTTTTGTAGTTTTCTGCATAATCGCCATGCCTTTTCAAGATGCTCTAATCGACCTTGCCATATAAGACCATCAGCACATCAGCAGCGCCATCCTGGAAGACAATCGTAGTCTTTTCGTCGGTCTTTTCCGGATAGGTCGACTCAGAGGGCAAAATGCCATCCGCCAACTTGATGGCAGTCTGGATTGTGTCAAAGCCGATGGCATAACAATCCTGGACTCCCAGGGCGTAGATAATCCCGTCACGCAGATACTCCAATGCCTCCTGGTCGTGGTCCATACCGACAATGGAAATGCGGTCCGCCTTCTTCGCCTGGACCACCGCCCGGGCCGCCCCCACAGGGTTGCTCATATTGCAACAAATCATGCCTGACAAATCGGGATGTCTTTCCAGGAACTGCTCCGTCAGGGAATATGCGATATCGATGGAGTCCTCGTCGTATGCCACATCGACTATTTCCATGTCGGGATACTTTGACAGCACTTCCCGCGCTCCTCTGGCTCTGTCTTCATGACAGGGCGCACCCTTCGACCCCACCAATATCGCCACCTGGCCCTTATATGCCAACTTTTTGCACAAGACTTCAGTCAATGCCTTGCCATCCTGATAGTTGTGGGTATTTCCAACATAGGCAATCCGTTTGCAACCAATTTCCCGAGGTGCATCCGAACTACTGAAGGTCATGATTTTCGCGCCACCGTCAATCAGCTGGTTCATGACGGGTGTCAGTAAATCAATGTCCGCCACATCCACGCCAATCACATCGTAGTTCTGACGGGCGGCTTCCTGAATTCTCGCAATCTGATCTGCAGCGGATACGGACTTGGGTGCCAGATATACGTGGTTGATGGTGATGCCACGCTGAGAATACTGCTCTATCGCATCCTCCATGCCCAGCGCAACCGCATCCCACCAGGGATGGACAATCTTGTAGGTGAAATACAAATTGTAGACACCCTTCAATGGTTCATAGCCATCCAGAGTATGCTGGAAAGTCACCACATCGCTGGTTTTCGTAACCGATGCTACGGCGCCACTACGGACATTGCCCTTCACGCCGCCCTGACTCTCCCGATTGCACCCAACGCAAAGCAATACACACGAAAGCACCGCAGAAAATACCAATTCCGCAATACGCCCCGAAATCATCCATAGGGGCGCCTTGAAAAATGTGTGATTCCTGGCCACAATAGTCACCTTCAGAAACTCTTTGCCACAAAATTGGGTCAACTGACGTATTGTTTGGAATACGTACATTATGACTGCTGTAAGGAATGTAGCCCCTCAAAATACATTTTCCAAACAAAAAACACTTTTTTCCTAGACACGCCAGGGGACGTACATTCGACGGCGGGGACGCCGTCGCTACCCACTCTTCGACGGCGGGGACGCCGTCGCTACCCCCTCTCCGACGGCGGGGACGCCGTCGCTACCCCCTCTCCGACAGCGGGGACGCCGTCGCTACCCCCTCTCCGACGGCGAGGACGCCGTCGCCACCCACTCTCCGACGGCGGGGACGCCGTCGCTACACCCTAGATTTCAGCATTTGTCACTGTGATATTTCCATTGAATTTGAGGGAAAGGGCTATATTGAAGAAACACGATGAAAGACGCATCGATTCTCAATAGGATTTTCGCTTTGAGGCAATATGCAAGAGCAATTTGACAACAAGAATCTCTATGCCGTAATCATGGCAGGAGGACACGGGGAGCGTTTCTGGCCGGCGGGACGGCAGAATCGTCCCAAACAACTTCTACCCTTGCTTGGGGAACGGACGTTAATTGAAGAGACGGTCCAGCGGCTCTTTCCCATGTTTTCCCCCGAACACATCCTGATTATTACCAACCAGGTGTATGTGTCACAGATGCAATCGCTCCTGCCACTTCCCCCGGAAAACATCATCGGTGAACCCGTGGCACGAAACACCGCCCCCTGTGTAGCATTGGCAACGGCGATGATTGCACGAAAGAATCCCGAGGCGACGATGGTGCTGCTCCCCTCGGACCACATTGTTCGTCCCGCACGTAGCCTGCATGAGACTCTGGAGAAGGCCGTGCAGGCGGCTCAGAGCGGCTCGGTGGTTACGATTGGTATCACCCCCACGTACTCCGCGACGGGCTATGGATATATCCGGCTGGGCGAAAATCTGGAGAATGGTCTTCATCGCAGCCTTGGCTTCAAGGAAAAGCCAGACCAGCATCTTGCCGAAGAATTCTTCCGAGACGGGAACTATCGCTGGAACAGCGGTATGTTCATTTGGACATGCGATACCATTCGCAGAGAATTCCGAATCCATACGCCCGCACTCTCCGCACAATTGGAAGGATGGATTTCAGGCAGAGATTTCCGCGAAGATTTTGGAGAATGCCCGAAAATCTCCATCGACTACGCGATTATGGAGAAGGTCACGGACGTCCTTGTGGTGGATGCCTCGTTCTACTGGCAGGATGTAGGATCCTGGAAATCCCTGTGGTCGGTTCTCTCTCGAGACGACGACGGCAATGCAATCCAGGGGAACGTCCTGGCCTTGGATGCCAACAACAACCTCCTTGTCAATGACGACGGCAAGTTGCTTCTGGGAGTAATCGGCATGCACGACATCGCCATCGTGAAATCTGGGAATGGCGTTCTTGTCTGTCCGCTTTCCCAGGAACAGAAGGTACGTATGCTGGTTGAAAAAATGGCAAAAGATGGCAAAGAATGGCTCTGATTGCTTGGGGCCTAGCCGTCTAGATGCGATGAATTGAAATGGGTTTTCTTGGGGAACATTCTTTGGAAATCGGAGAGGGACAGCCCTCTCCCTTCATGAACGAGTGCAATGTCTTTCAAGACGGCACTACGCCGATGTATCGCGATGCCGATGGCACCCTATGGGCCATGAGCGGACACTCCCACATGGGCAGCATCGCGGTATTTTCCGGAACGTGCCTGGATGACATGGCCAAGCGCTGGGAAATCAAGACGAATTTCAACGTCGGGCATTGCGACAGCGCATTTGACGGGATTCGCTATCCCGAGGGCGTTCTGCCCCGTGGAAGCATTTGGCCCTTCGGCTTGTACATCTGTCCCAACACCCACCGTTTTTTCTGCTGGTTCCACAATGAGACCGGCTGGAATGGCAAGGGAAGTGCCTACGATGCCTTCGGATTGTGCGACACCCCGAAATACGACTCCGATTTCCGCCATGTGGGGTTGATGCATTCCGATGACGAAGGACGGAATTGGACCTTTGACCGATGGGTGCTGACGGGACACGAAGCAGGTTTCACCAGTCTATTCAATCCGGGTGCGGGCAACGCCATCGGGCAAGATGCCTCACAACTAGTTCGACTCGGCAGTGGCGATTTCAGCATCTTTATCTCTCCCGAGGATGACTTCATCTATCTCTTCTACGATATTTTGACGCTGGACTTGAACGAGCAGTCGTTGAGCAAAGCCTGGAAACGCTGCGATGTCCACGTGGCCCGTTGCCGCAAGCGCACCGATGGCCTGATGGGAGATTTCGTCAAATACTACGATGGCAGTTTTTGCGAATCTGGCATCTTCGGCAAGGAGACCATGATTCTGGCGGATGCCTGGCACCCCCGTGTGGTCTACAGTGTGCCAGAAAAGCTCTACCTCATGACCAGCAAGCCAATCCTATCCTGCCTGAAGCATCCCCTTCCAGAGGGAAAGGGCTTCGGGAACATGGTGCAGATTTCCACCTCAACCGACCTGATTCATTGGAGTAATCCCGAAATCGTGTATCAGAATGGCACCCCCTGGGGAAATCACTACAACGCCATCGTGTCAGACGATGATACGGGACAGCCATCCATCCTGACAAAAAATACCTTCTCCTTCCTGACCAACCACAACGGTACCGATGTCCTGCGATACAGAGCAAAGCTGATACGGAATAATCTGGAAACAACGTGTTGAAAAAGAAGATTGTCATTTTGACTATGATGCTGTCTGGAATGCTTTTTGCGGGACCAGTGTGGTATATTCCTGGGTGGTTGCGGTGTCATGCTCCGGAATCGGAGACCGTGACGTCGTTGCAGGAGACCTTCCGTGACTCCGAGGTAACTTATCGTGACTGGGAGGGCAACTCGCTGGTCTGGCAGGAGGCGGTATCCACGGCGGACGCAGAGGGGCAGAAACTCTACGAGGAACTCAAGGGCATGTCATCAGCCCAGCGGGAATCCCTAGTGCTCATTGGTCATTCACTAGGAGGTCGGATCGTGGTCAGGGCGCTGGCAAAACTCGCTCAGGACGGTCTGAAAGTCCGTCAGGGAATTCTTTTGGGGGCCGCTTTGCCCTACACGGATAGTGATATTTCGAAAGCGACCTCGGCCTCCCAACAACCAATATTGAATATCTGCAATTTTCGGGACGTGACCTTGAAATACATCTATGGGTCTGTAGGAGGCGAAGAGGCCCCCGCACTAGGTGCCAATGGCGTCACGCAGATAATTCCGAATTACATTGAATGCGTGATACCAGCAGGATTTGTAAAGGGCGTGGAATTCGAGAATCCCGCTATGGATTTGCCTGGCATGAAGGACCTGGTGAGCCACCACGCAAAATTCTACGCGGAATACCTGGGGAAGTTGCTTCGTGGGGAAGTCTCGGAGAAGAACTCCGAAATCATGGTCCCCCAGGGCAATCTGAACATCCAGACAGGGACCACTGGCGGATTAATCTGGTGGAATACCCTGGATTCCTGCCAGGGCTGGCAACTCCAAAAGAATATCCTTACCGGGCATTGCCGCATTCTCACCCCAAAGAAAGTCCGTGCCGCCTGGGGAGACGAAGCCACCATGCGAGCCGCCTTCGGGAAAGTCAAATTTCAACTTAATACCCAATAACCACCATGAGCGAGTTAGCGATTCTGGGTGGAAAACCCATTCAAAAAGAATACTCCGACCCACTCTTCCACTGGCCGATTGTCAATGACGCCATGCGCCAGGCACAGCTGGATGTGTTGGAAACCGGCAATATGTCCGGCACGGATATCGCACAGCAATTCGAAGACGAATTCGCCAAATGGCAGAAGCGGAAATACGCCCTGGGACACAACAACGGCACCAGCGCATTGACTGCCGCCATGTATGGATTGGGTGTCCGCGCGGGAGACGAAGTCATCTGTACCAGCGTGACCTACTGGGCTAGCTGCCTGGGTGCACTTCAGCTAGGGGCATCCGTGGTATTCTGCGACATCGAACCCGACACCCTCCAGATGTCCCCCGAGAGTTTTGAGTCGAAGATCACCCCGCGGACCAAATTGGTGGTGGTGGCGCATTACATGGCTTGTCCCGCACCCATGGACGAAATCATGGCGATTGCGCGGAAGCACGGCATAAAGGTCTTGGAGGATGTCTCCCACGCCCAGGGCGGTCACTACAAAGGACGTCTGCTTGGCACCTTCGGAGATGCCGCCGCCATGTCCCTCATGAGCAGCAAGTCCTTTGCCATCGGCGAAGGAGGAATGCTGGTGACGGATGACGAAGAATGCTATCGTCAGGCCATCCGCTGGGGGCACTACGACCGCATCCCGAAAGTCTTCCCGACGGAGGCATTTGAAGCAACCAAGCCCCTGCCCTTCGGCGGCGCCAAGAACCGCATGCACCAAGTCTCCGCCGCCATCGGTCTGGAACAATTGGTAACTGTTCAGAACCCCCCTG
>DCIO01000119.1:1040-14698 GCA_002315885.1 Lentisphaeria bacterium UBA1724 | reverse complement strand
AAGCCTAGGAAGCCTAGGAAGCCTAGGGAGCCTAGGGAGCCTAGGGAGCCTAGGGAGCCTAGGAGGCCTAGGGAGCCTAGGAAGCCTAGGAAGCCTAGGAAGCCTAGGAAGCCTAGGAAGCCTAGGAGGCCTAGGAAGCCTAGGAAGCCTAGGAAGCCTAGGAGGCCTAGGGAGCCTAGGGTTCTGTACGCGGCAATTTTGTTGCCGCGAAGAAACCGCGAAATGGCTGTTTCAGCCAAGCCTTCCCATCCCATCTCATGACAACATTCCTGATATCCGATTTACCCGCGGATGAGCGTCCTCGGGAGCGTTTAGAACGATTAGGCGCCCGGGCGTTGTCTGTGCCGGAGCTCCTGGCGATTTTGTTGCGCACGGGGGTCCGCGGTCAGAGTGCCGCCATAGTGGGCGCGCGGTTGCTGGAGCATTTCGACGGCAGCCTCCCCCGTTTATCCAGCGCACCCATTGGCGAGCTATGCCAATTTTCTGGCATAGGTCCAGCGAAAGCGGTGACCCTGGCGGCGGCCTTTGAGCTAGGTCGGCGTCTAGCGCAGGAGTCCCTACCCGAGCAAGTGACCGTCTCCTCCCCCAGCACCGTAGCGAGTTATCTGCGCACGCGCATTCTCAACCCGAATCAGGAAGAATTCCACGTGCTGCTACTCAACACCCAGAATCGAGTCATCGCCGATGAATGCGTGACCATCGGACTCATGGACCGCTCCCTGGCACACGCGCGGGAAGTCTTCCGCACCGCCATACGCATCGGATGCCTGCGGGTGGTCCTGGCACATAATCACCCCTCGGGAGATCCCCGTCCCTCCAAAGAAGATATCGCCTTGACGACGACCCTTTCGGCAGCAGGACAATTGCTGGACATCCGCGTCATGGACCACATCATCTTAGGTTCAACGGAAGGCGATCCCCTGGGCAAGGGATACTTCAGTTTTGTGCAGTCTGGATTGATGGATGCGCCACTGCAAAAAAGAAAATCGAAGATGGATTAAATTACTGTCATGTCCATACATGATACAGTCACATCTTTTAACTTAGGCGAGCGCAAAGAGATTCCCGCGGGGCTATGGTCGAAATGCAAAGCCTGCGGCGAAGTCGTCTACAAGCGCGACCTGCTGGCCCATTATGGCGTCTGCCCCGCCTGTGGCTTCTATTCGCCTCTGACGGCCATGGAACGCATCCATCTCCTGACCGACAGCGGCTCCAAGGGCTTCACGGAAATGGACGCAAAACTCCGCTCCGTAGACCCGCTGAATTTTGCGGGAGATGGCTCCTATCCGAAAAAGCTGAAGGAGTCCCAGGAGAAGACGGGCCTGACGGAAGCCGTGGTTACCGGCAAAGCCTACCTGGATGGTCGGCGCTTCGGACTCGGCGTCATGGATTTCCGTTTCATGGGTGCCAGCATGGGCTCCGTAGTTGGCGAAAAAATCACCCGCCTTGCCGAATGGACCACCAAACGCGAACTGCCGCTGGTGATTGTGACCGCATCGGGAGGCGCACGTATGCAGGAAGGCGCCCTGTCACTAATGCAGATGGCAAAGACCGCAGCCGCTCTGGAACGCCATGACGAAGCGGGATTGCCTACGATTATCATCCTCACAGACCCCACCACCGGCGGTGTCACCGCGTCCTTTGCCTCACTAGGGGACATTATCCTGGCAGAACCACACGCGCTCATCGGCTTCGCAGGACCACGCGTCGTAGAACAGACCACACGCCAAAAACTCCCCGAAAATTTCCAGCGTTCGGAATATCTGCTGGAACACGGCTTCATTGACGCCATCGTGGAACGCAAAGACCTCCGGAATGTCCTCTCTGGACTGCTGCGGGATTTCAACTGCTAGCCATGCCATACCAGCCGAAAATCATCTCCTTCGACCACCCAGTCAAGCCACTGGGTGAAATCGACTGGCGCAATGGCGTCCTCATCCGCTCCACCAATTGGCTGGGAGATATCCTAATGACGCTCCCCGCCACCTGGCAACTCAAGAACGCCCTCCCAAAGGACACCCCGCTCTGGGCCTGCGCCCCCGCGGGATTGGCGCCTCTCTGGAGCGCCGCACCCTGGATTGACGGCGTCATACCCTTCCAGGGAAAACGCCTGGACGACGACGCCCGCCAGACAGTCAAATCCCACGATTTCGGCTTGGGCGTTGTCTTGCCGAATTCTTTTGGGAGCGCCATGGATTTTTGGAAATGCGGAATTCCCCGTCGGCTGGGGCGTGGTGGGAATTTCCGCGGATGGATGCTGACGGATCGCCTGCCCCAGTGGCATCACCACGAGGGCGAAGGACAATGGCATCAGCTCTCCTGGTATCTGGATTTGATGCGTCCCGTGGGAGCGATTCAATTTACGGCAGAATGCCCCAGTCTCCGTGTGGATGACGCCCTGGCGGCGGAATTCGGCATCACGAAAGGCGGTGGGTGGGTTGCGCTGGCGCCAGGCGCGGCATACGGTCCTGCCAAGCAGTGGCCCGAGGAGAATTATGCCGAGGTCGCAAAGCACGTCCTGCAGACAAGCGGGAAAGTGGTGCTGGTTGGTACGGAGAAGGAGAACGCCCTCTGTTCACGCATTGCCCAAGTCGCCCCAGGCGCATTGAATCTGGCTGGCAAGACCAAATTGCCCGGTCTGATGAGTGTCCTGGCCAATGCGGATGCCGTGGTGGCAAACGACTCGGGCTCCATGCATCTGGCCGCCGCCGTGGGCACCAAAGGCGTAGCACTCTTCGCCTCCACCGACAATATCGCCACGGGGCCTCTGGGGGCACCCTGGGAAATCATGACTGCGGATGTGGATTGCAGGCCCTGTCTGCAACGGGTCTGCCCATGGGAAGGCTATCATAAATATCTCTGCATGGCAAAACTGCCCGCAAGCAAGGCAGTGGAATTGCTGGATACCCTGCGAGGCTGACTAGCAGGCATCTATGTCGAATGCCAACACGCCATTCGTTCTGCCGCGCTTCGGCGAATTCCTCCCCACGCGGGTCATCCCTGGCCCCATGGAGGGCGTCACCGAAGGCGAATTCCTGAAAATCCTCACACGACACCAATGGATACGCGCCTGGTGGACGCCGTTCCTCAGGATTTCCGTCGCCGTCCCCCGTGCCGCACGATTGCGGGATTGGCTCGCCCAATACAACGCCACGGGGCTACCTATCCTGGTACAACTCATGGGGACGGATGCGCCACGCATCGCCAAAGCCGCCGCGGGATTACGCAAATTGGGCGCCCGCGGCATCGACCTCAACTGCGCCTGTCCCAGCCAGATTGTGGTGGGCAATGGCGCGGGTGGTGCGCAATTGAAGTATCCCGAGTGGATTGCGGAAGCGGTCTCGGCCCTCAAAAGCGCGGTGGATTGTCCCGTGGGAGTCAAAGTCCGCATGGGCTTCGACTCTCCCCAGGAATTCCATGCCCGCATCGCTCCCGCTCTACGAGAAGCACAGCCCGATTTTGTCACCGTGCATTTCCGGACTGTCCAGGAACTCTATCGTCCTATCCCCGATGGTCTGGAACGCCTGAAAAACGCCCGTAAGGAATTGCAGGATATACCACTTGTGGGCAGTGGCGACCTCTTTACCCCAGAAGACGCCATCAATATGTTCCAAAAATGCGGGATGGACGCCGTCGCACCCGCGCGGGGACTCCTCAAAAATCCCCGCCTGGTCCAAGATATCGAAAAGCGCCTGAATGGCGAGGACCCACCTTCCTGGAGCACACAGGAAAAATATGCGTTGCTCCAGGAATTCCAGACCGCAGGAACTCACCTGGGCTTCTATCTCCAGATGGCCGCAAATCTATTCGGCAGAGACTCCCAACAATTCAAAAATATCGTACAACAAATGCCAAGGCCTAGCCAAAGGCCCTAACCCAAAGGGCTAGATAATACCAGCCCTAAGAGTTCCGGATTATTTCAGCAAGATTGGCCGCAGGGCCTCGCGATTATGATAGACGCCACCGGTAGCGCCCAAATTGCGCTGGATATTTCCAGGCACATCCGTGGTGCAGAGGTTGATTTCGATGGCGTTAGGCAGATTCAACTGCGCCAGCGGAATGGAAGCCTCCAGCACCCACCCGCCGTCACATTCGGCGCACTTGTATTCCATGCCCTCGATGGTCCAAGCGGTATTCTGCCCAATGCCGTCCAGGATGGAGCCCACGCGGTTGAAAATCAGCTGGTAGTAGGTGCTGGAACCCACCGCGCTGATGAAAATCTCGATTTCGTCATCGGACCAGCACTCGCGATCCCGTTCTCGCTGGCTCCCAACAAAGGTATTGTCCTCCAACTTCACGGCGAAATAGAGGATATCATGCTCGGGATTGGTGCCCATGGTGACGCCCACACGGTTGGAAACCGCGGGAGTACCATCGATGGTGCAAAGAGGATAGCTCTTCTGGGAAGTCCACATCTCGTCATCCAGCTTGCCGTCAATGACGGGAGCGGCCTTGTCGGAGGGCGCCACGATGAAGGAGTTGTCCTGAATCACGATGGGTTTCTGGGTGAATCCCTCGGGAATAGCCACAGACGCTGGCTGGAGCACGATGGTGGTCTCGCAAAGGGGCTCCAGGGGGAATGTGGCAACCGACAATTCCTTCTTGGTCCAATTGGTGGTGCCATTGGGAGCCAGATAGGCAATCTTCGCCACGGGATCCAGCATGACGTAGGCGTCTTCCTTCAGGGATGCGCCACGGAATGCACCGTAGGAGATTGCATTGGCGTCATTGCGCAACTGGAAAAGCACCGCGCCCGCATCATTGCTGCCTGCAAACACCAGCGGGTCATTCACACGCTCCGGAGTCTGGAAGACAAATTCCTTCCCGCACTGGAGCATCTTTCCAGACAAAGGAGAGGTCTCGGGAAACTCCACCTTCACTTCTCTCGTGAAGGCGGCTTTCATCGCGTCAATCTTCAGCCAGGTATCCAACACGGGAGAAATAGGCACATCATCACCCAGCACCAACTTCTGGAACGCACGGATTTCCTCCGCAGTCACACCCGCCTTCAGCAGATAGCGCTCGGCCTTGCACTGCAGGCAGTCATCCGCATTGACGGCAAAGGCGTCCATGCCACGAATCAGTGCGTCAATCGCATTGAAATAACGCGGGCTGGAGAAACTGGAGAAGAGATAATCCACGCGGATTCCCTCCTCGGAGACACCCAGCACGGCTTCCAACAGGAAAGCCAGGGTTCCCGTGCGGTCGGCGCCCACAACGCAGTGGAAATGAATCGGGTAGTTCTCCGCTTTCGTAAAGACACGGAAGAGCTCCGCATAGTTGGCCATTCCGCTGGAAGTGAACATGGCGCCGTAGAGCTTCGCAGGGATATTCAGATACTTGGCATTTTCGCCCCAGACGGAGGCCGTCTGGCCATTGGTCTCATTCTTCCAACGGAGATCCAGCTCGGTGGCAATGCCGAAGGCGTCCTCGTGCTGAGGCACCGCAATGGCGGAAGAACGGTAGAGCATTCCGCAGGGAATCATCAAATCACCAGCGGCATACAAACCGCCCAGGTCGCGGAAGTTGCTTCCGCCAGGGACATAGAGGACACGGGGAACCCCCGCCTCGCAGGTAAAGGAGTAGACACTGCTCTCCGCCACCACCGTCCTCTTCTCATCCAGCGCCAAGACCTTCCAGTAGCAGGTCAGACCGGGAAAGAGGTTATAGAAACGAATGGAAGTCGCCTCGTAATCAAAGGAGCGGGCATTCTCAAATGCCTCGTTATCCGCAATCAGCACATGGAATACGGGCTTCTCCATAGCACCCGTGTATTCCCAACGGAGTTCCTCGCCCTCGGGAAGATCCGCGCCAGGAGCCTGGTTGACGCGCTGCATGAAAATCCGGTCATCCCATATCGCACGACGATTCGCCTCAGGGGCAAATGCCACCAGGCGCTGCAAAGTCGTCAACGGAGAAACCAACGCGCCATTTTCGGGCTTCTTCAATTTGATGGAATCCGCGGCAAAAAGCCCCGTGGCGAGAAAAACAAACAAGAATGCAGAAAAAATCTTTTTCATAGCGATACAAAAAATGTTGTTACTTCAAAAATGCTATTTCATCAGCACGGGCCTGCGGGCATCGGAGTTATGGAAATCGCCGCCGGTGGGATTGAGATTCCGCAGATTGCTTCCGGGGTTATCCTGCTGGCAGGCATTCAGAGTCAGTGGCCCATTGAATGCAAAGCCATCCAGGGAGACTGCCGCCTCCAGGTTCCAGCCCTTCGCGGTTTCGGCCACCGCGTAGGTCACGCAATCCGCCGTCCAGCTCAGGTCATCTCGGTTCTTCTCATCATAGATCTCTCCGCCACGGCTGACGATAACATGGTAGTAATCCGCATCCGCCATGCTGCTTAGGAAGAACTCCACGCAGTCGCTTTCCCAGACCGCCTGGGAATCACGGCCCCCCAGGGAAATGGTCGGCGTATTGTCGGTCACCTCCATGAAGATGTAAAGGGTATCGTGGGCGGGGTTGACCGCCAAGCGTACCACGGGCGCATTCTTGACTGCGGCACCGCTGATATCTGTCATCGCAATGCCCTTCACAGATGCCATGACCTCATCCAACTTGCCATCCACCACCAGCGTTTCAGCCAGAGAATTCGCCTGGAGATAAGGCGCGGTGCAGGCAGGAAGCGGCATCTTCTTGGAACAAGCGGGGACGGCCAGAGCGATAGGCGTGGCCACAAAAATCGCCTCGGCACGACCGAAGACGGGAATCGGCGTGGAAGCCAGACTCTCGGCAGTCCAATTCTTCGCGCCAGTGCAGAGATACTGCGTGTCGCTCAGGATATCCACCAGGGTATATTCCCCCTGGGGCAACCCCGCAAAGCCCACGGCCACACTCCGCGCCAGGCGGTTGTCCAGATAGATTAGGACACGGCCTTCTTTGTCAGCGGCCACCTTCTTCACGGGGGAGCTCTTCCAGCTGGTAGGGCGGAGGGGGAATTCCTTGCCGCACAACGTGACATTCGCCACCGCGGGCGCGTTGTCAATCGCCTGGCATTCCGTCGCCTGGTCGAAGGATGCCATGAAGGAGCGGAATTTCAGGTTGCTTGCCAATGCGGGAGAGAGCGGCACATCCTCGCCGAAGATGATTCGCTGGAAGGCAGCGATTTCCTCAGGGGTGACGCCCGCCCGCAGGAGGAACCGCTCTGCCTTCAACTGAATGGGCTCCTGGGGAGTGCCGTATTCGTCCATCCCCTTGATCAGGCTGTCGATGGCAGCGAAATAACGTGGGGAATAGTGGGTAGTGAAAGTGTAGTCGCGGCGGATATCCTCTTCGGACCAGCCCATCACGGATTCCAGCAGGAACGCCAGGGTGCCCGTGCGGTCGGCGCCTGCGATGCAGTGGAAGTCGATGGGATAGTTCTCAGGCTTGGTGAAGAGACGGAAGAGCTCCGCATAATTATCCATCCCCTCGGAAGTATACATGGCGCCGTAGACCTTCGTGGGAATGTGGATATACTGGACGGTGGGACCCAGGGGAGACTGGGTCATCCCCGCCACCTCGCCTGCCCAACGCAAATCCAACTCCGTACGGATCTTCAGGACTTCCAACGCCTCTTTGATGGACGCATCCGTGACCGTGTTCTTGCCAGGAGTCTTGCCACCATCGCTGGAATTGAAATTCAGACCACCAGAACGATAAATCAAACCGTAGGGAGTCTTGCGGCCACCAATGCCGGGACGACCACCCAGGTCACGGACATTCCAGCAATCGGGCAGTGCGATGACACGGGGATAGATGTCCTCCACCGTGAAGGAAAATACCGCACTCTTGGCGGTCACCTCGCCCTGCTTTGTGACCAACTGCGCACACCAGAAATACTTCTTGCCAGGAATCAGGTTGTTCAGAGTGTATTCACTGTGCTCCGCACGAATCACACGGACATCCGACATGGACGCATCCTCGGAAAGCAGCACTTCGTAGTAGCTCTTACCGCGGTTGCCAATGAGGGACCAATCCAACTTGATGCCCGCAGGAATGGAATGGGCTTCCGTGGGATGCAGAGAGTTGATGAACAACGGATCCTTGAAATCCTCCACCAATTGTGCAATGGGCGTCTTGATGAAAAAACGCTGGCTGAAAGTCAGGGGAGAAACCACCGCGCCATCCTGGGGCTCTTTGATCGTGATCAAACCACCTGCAAACAACCCTACCGCAAGGCACAACGCAAAAAAGACAAGATGACGTCTCATGAATTTCTCTCCAAATTGCTTCAACCCAAACACCCTTCGGCTAAATATAATGCGCTTTCGGCGCTTTCGGCGCCTCGCCCCTCGCTCCACTTGCGCTTCTGCGAGGGGGTCAGCCTCCCAAACGTCTAGACTCTAGTTCCGTGGATGACGATGGAAAGCATGTCACCGAAACGGGAGGGCTTCACGGAGATGCCCGCGTAGGTCAGCACGCGTCCCGTCCAGGTCTTGGTGCCATCGGTGTATTTGGCATCCAGGTCCAGTCCCCGCAGCAGGATATTCTCTCCCGAGTAGGAGGCATCCCAGCGTGTGAAGACCACGGTCAGCAGGAACTCGGACTTGTCTTTCGCCACATGCATCCAGGAGACCGTCTCGTCCTTGAAGGGATTTGCCAGTCGGTAGTAGTCGCCCTGCTCCACCAGGTGGTGATACTTGTGGTAGAATTCCACCTGTCCATCCACCTGGGCCAATTCTTCGGGCGGCATCTGGTTCAGGTCCAGCTCATAGCCGAATGTGCCCGAGAAGGCCACCGCGGCGCGGGTCTCCACGGGAGAGTAACGCTCGGCGAACCAGTTGCGTGCCACGTGTGCGCCCATGGAGGAGCAGGGATAGGCGAAGGAGGTGCCGTATTGGATAGCCAGGCGGTTGAAGGCATCGCTGTTGTCGGAAGTCCAGATTTGGGGCGAGTAGTAGAGGATACCCGCGTCAAAACGACCGCCGCCGGAAGAGCATCCCTCGATGAGCATGTTGGGATAGCGGTTGACCAGGCGCTGATAGAGGTCGTAGACGCCCAGCATGAAGCGGTGGGCAATCTCGCCCTGGCGCTCGGCGGGCCAGCCGTAGGAGCCCACCTCGGTCATCTCGCGGTTGGCATCCCACTTCATGTAGTCCAATTTCGCCTCGTCAATCACCTTGATAATCATCTCGTAGACGTAGTCCACCACCTCCTTGCGGGAGAAGTCCAGCATATACTGGTAGCGCCAGAAGGTCTTGCTGGAGCGATTGGGGACCTGGATGGCCCAGTCGGGATGAGCGCGGTAGAGGTCGCTGTCCTCCGAAACCATCTCGGGCTCGAACCACAGACCGAATTTCAAGCCCAAAGAACGAATTTCGTCCGCCAATTCGCCCATGGTGCAGCCCACCTTCGTGGTGTTGGTGTACCAGTCGCCCAGGCCCGTCTGGTCGTTGTCACGCTTGCCGAACCATCCGTCATCCAGCACCAGCATCTCAATACCATGGGCTTTGGCGGTCTTCGCCAGGGTGACCAACTTCTCGCGGGAGAAATTGAAGTGCATCGCCTCCCAGTTGTTGCAGAGAATGGGACGGGGAGCGGTGCGCCATCTGGGGTTGATGATGTGCTGCCGAATCAGGTCGTGCCAGCTGCGGGAGAGCGCCCCAAGGCCCTCGTTGGAGAATGCCTGCAGTGCCTCGGGAGACTGGAAGGACTCGCCGGGTTCCAGGTGCCAGGTGAAGCCCATGGGATGGATACCCAGATTCAGACGGGTGCGATACATGCAGCACTGGTCCACTTCCACCGCGAACTTGCCGCTATAGACAAAGAGCACGCCGTAGGCACGGCCGAATTCCTCCGTAGTGGTGGGATCGCAGAGAATCACGCTGGAATTCATGCGGTGGCTGGTGTAGCCGCTGTCCGCACCCATGATCTTCAGACCGCCCTGGACGCGCTCACGATGATAAGTCCGCTCCTTGCCCCAGTAGCCGTCAAAGTAAATCACATCGAATTCCTGGTGGCGGAAATCCGTGGTCAGGGACATGATCTTCTGCAGTTCCACAGGCGCGTCACCCTTGTTGGTCACCACCACGGAGCGGGCGATGATGGGCAGATCCCGGAATGCGGTGTAGCGCAGGAGGAATTCCACCTTGGTCGCCTCGTCCAGCATGGTGATTTCCAGGGTCTCGCATTCCTCGGGGGAATCCACGAAGGTGGCGGGGAGGCCTTCCAGACGGGGCTTGCCCGCATAGATGCGGTGGGAGACATAGCGGGGATCGGTGGTGGTATTGCCATCCGCGTTGCGGACGATCGCCGTGGGGACGCCGCGGGTGCCGATGTCATTGCCCGCGAATTCCCAGGAGTATGCACCACGTCCCGCCTCATTGTCATCGGGATTGAAGTTGGGACTGCAGGTATAGTCGGCGATACCCAGATTCCGCAGATCCATGGTATCCAGTTGAGGCCCCCAGTAGAGGTGGCGCAGACGGCCATTCGCCGCCGCAAAGAATACGTAGCTCACATCTTTCGCGTCGATGCGGAAGAGTCTTTCTTTTTCGTCAAAATGAATCATCGCCATTCGTGTTTTGGGTAACGTCTTTGTAGTTGAGACTTGATGGAGGGATAATGGACCTGCCAGAAACGAGGCAAGTCGTCGGTAATTTGAACAGTTCTAAAATTCGGTGCCAGGATGTCCAGCAGGACGGGTATCTGCCCGCCGCCTACTGTGATGGGCCCCGTCACATCGTAGAGTTCCTGGATCTTCGCACGGCCTTTCGGAGGCTGCCCTACGTGGTATTCCAGTCGGAGCTTCCGCCCCCGCGGCAGGGGTAATGTAGCAGGTGCCAGGCGCTCTACCGCAGAACGCTGCTCGGCAGTCAAAATCGCCTGCACAAAAGAGAGCGCGGGCTTGTTCCGCACAACGGAGTACTTGGTCTCGCCCAGACACAGCGCACGGCGGATTTCCGAGCGCTCCTGGTCGGTGTATTCCGGCAAATTCAAGTTCGGGAAACGGGGACGCAGGAACCGCACCCGCTCGCACCAGGCCTCGCAGGCATCGTCCCACCCCAGCAACGGCATGTTGTTGGAGGACTCGATCTCCCCGAAGAGCATCTCCGAGGCCGCCTCGGGATCGGGATCATTCCGCACGGATTCCTCCAACACCAGCCCAAGGCAGGAGAGAGTCCGACGACGCATGACCTGCTGGCGGACGCCATCCCAAAGCACCGTATCTTCGTCTATCAGCCCATCGGGATAGCGCTCCCAGAGCCACTCTTCCCGAATGCCCGACGCCAGGGAAAGCTCCGTGGTGGTGCCTGGTTGCCGTCCAGCGGAGACCTCACGCATTTCCGCGGCGATGAAGAGCTTCTCGTCTCGCACCAGAGATTGCGCGGAAAGCACCGCATGGCGTCGCCCCTGCAATTCGCAATTGAGGGTGCCTGTATCCACCCGCCGCGCCAGTCGGTCCGGGAAGCACTCCAGGAGCACCCGCGCCAGCACGACGCCAGGCACTGGTGCATCCGCCGCGGCATCCCGTGGTTTCATCTTCAAAAAGTCGTTCCACTCACGGGTGATATCCCGGGCGGCACCACTGAGGATGCCAAGTCGCGCGCAGGCATCCGTGTCGAAATGGCGTTCCTTTGCCTGACGCAACAACGACAGCTGCCCCAGAAAATCCGACTCGGTCACCTCCGCGCCGCGGTTTTCCCGACGGAGGGCATTGCGATGCTGGGTCAGCACATCCGCCGCCCCATGCCGAAGCATCAGCGGACGCCCGCCCAGAATCGCCGCCGCGCCGCAGGCTTCCTCAAATGCGCCCTGCTGAGCACCCAAATGGAGCATCAGCGCCAGACGGGGATGGGTGGGGAAATTGCGAACCGCCCTGCCCCGCTCCGTCACCGCGCCCGCATTATCCAGAATTCCCAAATTCTGCAAAAGCACCCTGGCGATTTCCGCGCCCTTTTCGGGTGGCGCCTCATACCAGGGAAAGGCAGTATCGTCCGTATAGCCGTAGCAGTGGACGCTCAAGATCGGGTCCGCCAAATCCATGCGCTGGATTTCGGGCGGCGTGTGCAATGCCTTGTGGTCCTGCTCAATGGCACTCCACAACCGACGGCATTTCCCTGGCGCCTCGCGACCCGCACGCCCCGCGCGCTGCTGCGCCGAGTCGTCGGAAATCGGGACGGTCTCCAGGATGTCCACCCCGCGCTGGGCGTCATAGCGACTGAGTTTCACCAACCCGCTGTCCACCACCATGCGCACACCAGGAATCGTCAGGCTGGTCTCGGCGATGTTCGTGGCCAAAATGACCTTGCGGTGCTCCGAAGGCGCCATCACCGCATGCTGGGCCTCGGGAGGCATCTCGCCATACAACGGCAATACCTCCAGCACCTCGGAAAACCGCGTCCGATGGAATTCCTCCTGCACATGGCGGATTTCGCCCGCGCCAGGCAGAAAGACCAGGATGTCCCCAGGCGTGCCATCCGAAACGAGGTCACGCACTGCATCCGTGGTGGCTTGCTCCAAATTCTTGAAATCCGAACGCCTGGTGTAGCTGAGTTCCACGGGAAAACGACGCCCCTCCGCACGCAAAAGCGGGCAGTCGTCCAAGTAGTGCGCCACCGCATCCGCCGCCAGGGTAGCACTCATGACCACCAGCCGCAAATCCCCGCGGGATTTAGCCCGCAGTGCGTGTGCCATCGCCAGCCCCAAATCGCCATTCAGGGAGCGCTCGTGAAATTCATCAAAGACAATTGCGCCATAGGCATCCAGCTCCCGGGGATTCAGGAGCATCCGCGTGAGAATGCCCTCGGTGACAAAGAGGATGCGCGTCTGCGCGGAAAGCGCCTTCTCGTAGCGCGTGAGATAGCCCACCGCCTCGCCAGGCTTGCAGCCTACCTCCCAGGCGACTCGCTCCGCCAGCATCCGTGCCGCAAGACGACGAGGCTGAAGCACCAGCACGCGCTCATTCTCGGGCAAGGCACCCATCAACCACTGGGGAATCTGCGTGGACTTACCGCTGCCCGTGGGCGCAGTGATGACACACTCCCCCCCCGGCGTCATCGCGGACAGGAACGCCTCCCGTATCTCCTGGATGGGCAGAATCGCCTGAGGCATCGTCTAGAGAGCGTCGATGATATCCAGCGTGCGGACAATGGCCCCACGGTGCTTGTCCACCAGCGCACGGGCCTTCTGGCCCAATTCGGCCCGTCGGGCATCATCCCCCATCAAAGTCGAGAGGGTTCCAAAGAATGCGGCATCATCCTTGACCACAACCGCGGCCTCCGCCTGCTGGAAGAGCTGGTCCACCTGCCGGAAATTCTCCATGTGGGAGCCATAGAGCACCGCCTTTCCAAAGATTGCGGGCTCGATGATATTGTGACCGCCAGTCTGTCCCGCCAGACTCTTTCCCACGTAGGCCAAATCCGAAACGCGGTAGTAATTCATCAGCTGTCCCGTGGTATTCACCAGCAGCACCTGACACTGGCCGTCCGCCCCAGGAACCGCATTCGCCACAGGCACCACAGATTGCCAGGGAAGATGATACGCATCCAAAATCTTCACCACTTCCGACGCACGCTCCGCATGACGGGGCACCAAAATCATCCGCCAGTCGGGACGGGTGACCAGCGCCTTGGCAAAAGCCCCGCAAATCAACTCCTCTTCACCAGGATGCGTGCTCCCTACACAGAAATACTTGTGGGACGAGTGTGTACCGACGGCGTCCCCGC
>DCIO01000119.1:0-870 GCA_002315885.1 Lentisphaeria bacterium UBA1724 | reverse complement strand
TACCGACGGCGTCCCCGCCGTCGCTTCTTTTTCCAAATGCCTTCGTCAAAAACTCCTCCACCGACGCGCCCTGGGAATCCGGCACCTGGTCGAATTTCACCGTCCCAACCACGCGGATACGGTCATCGGGACCAATCACCCGTTCCAGACGGGACTTGTCTTCGGGTGTCTGGATGCACAGCGCGTCGTAGGAGCGGAAGAGCGGCTGGAAAAAGAACCCCCACTTGGCGTAACCCTGGCTGGATTTGTCCGACAAACGACCATTCACCAGCACCAACTTGGCACCGAATTTCTTGGCATAGCGGATCAGATTCGGCCAAATCTCCACCTCGAGAATCGCCAGCATCTTGGGATGAACCAACTTGAAAGCATGACGGACCATCCACCAGCAATCCACGGGGCAATATATCGCCACCACCTGCGGAGGCAGCTTCTTGATCGCCGTGGCAAAGCCCGTGGATGTGCCGCAGGAAAAGACAATCTCTTCCTCGGGGTGACGCTCCAACCAACGCTGGATGAAGGACAGCGCCTCCACCGTCTCCCCCACCGACACCGCATGTATCCAAACCGGGGACTTCAGCGCCGCAAGACGCGCTTTCGTCGCCTCCGGGAAAATGCCGAAGCGCTCCCAGAAATCCTTGGTCAGCCCGCCACGACGGATGAAGTGCACCGCATAAAAGGGCAGATAAATCAAAAACAGCAACGGAAAGAGGATGTTATATAGCAAAATCATCGTATGCTCCAAAAGATTCTACGGCAATAAGGTTAATATAGATGAAACACCCAATTCTATTGATACTTTTACCTATGGTCTGCGACCGATATTCTGATATTCTGTCAAGGGAATAGGCCTCCTAGGCTTCCTAGGCT
>DCIO01000059.1 GCA_002315885.1 Lentisphaeria bacterium UBA1724 | reverse complement strand
GATTTGCCGTGCCAGCGTCATGAGGTTGGTGTTGCGCACGGGATACGGGAAGAGCTTGAATGCCAGCCGGTGCCATCCAGCATGGATACGGCATTCGTCAATGGTGTCTTCGCCGCAGGTTCGTGTTCCCAGTCCGCGCTGATGGATGTCGATATTCAGGAAGGTCTCCTTGCGGGCATCCAGTTCGTTGATGTGGCGTGCCGCGAAGAAGTCCTCCGGGGTGTAATGCAACGCGGAGACCTCCAGGCGCATTCCCGCTCCCACCACCATCAGGCCAATCTGGCCATTATCCACGGCAGCCATGCGGACTTCCGTGTGATTGCCCGTATCCTGAGGCATGACGTAGGGGAAATACTGCTCGGAAACACTCTGGTGGTAAAGCCCTACTCTGCTGCCTTCCTTGCGGTCCCAGTAGCTCTCCTGGGGGCCATTGCCAAAGAAATGGAAATTCTCAAAGCCCTCGGGAAGAGGTATGGTCACACCCAGACGCGGCAGATCCTCCAATTCCTCGGGCACGAAATACTCCAATTCCACGCTCAAGACGCCATCCATTCCCATCCGCAGGGAACGACGCACTTCGATGGTCGCGCCATTCTTCGCCTTGTAGGTGGCGGTGGAATGCATCTTCAGAGAACTATCCGACTGCTGGACACTGGATGCCAACTTCTCATTCTTGGAGAGATGGAAGAGGTCCCAGTCATTGACCCACTTGTAGGCGACACGGAACTGGTCCCTGTCGATGTATGCCTTGATGCCATCGTTGTCCACCAATCCGCGCATGAACTGCTCGGTAATCGGCGTCGTCAGGATCTTCTGTCCCCGGAAGAGCCACTGGTCGGGCATGGCGCCATCGCTGAAATGGATGACGCTCTCGCCATCGTTGATGGTATTCATGCTGAAGGCCTGCTTGCCCGTGGGCAGCAACGGGAATTCGCCCAGGCAGGAGACGGGCACCTGTTCCGTCAAGTCAAACTGCTGTTGTGCCACCACAAAGCCCGCCTTCTCCCACATGGTATCGGCTTTCAACGACGCGGTGAGAACCAGATGGAGTTCCTGACGGGGACGCATGGGCACCGTGGAGAGGTCGTAGCCCAGCACGACCTCCTTGGAGGTCTGGGGAGCAATGCCCGACACCGCCTCGGCGTCAATCACGCCCTTCTGCACCGACTCGCCATCCCGGAAGAGCTCCCACCCAAAGGTCAGCTGATCCAATGTGGTGAAGTAGTTCCAGTTGGTCAAGACAAAGCGTTTGAACGACGGCTGCTTCAACTGCCAATCAAAGTTCCGCGCCAGGAACTTGTAATCCAGGCAGGCGGGATGAGGCGTGCGGTCGGGAAGAATCATGCCGTTGATGCAGAAATTGGCGTCATTGACCTTTTCGCCATAATCGCCGCCGTAGTTCCAATACTTCCGGCCATTCTTGTCCACTTCCGCCAGGCCCTGGTCAATCCAGTCCCAGATGTAGCCCCCTTGGAAGCGCTTGTATTTGCGGAAATACTCGAAATACTTGGCGATGGCACCATTGGAATTACCCATGGCGTGGGTGTATTCGCAGGGAATGAAGGGGCGGGACTCCGTGGGCATGGCGTACTTGATCCACTTCTCCATGCTATCGAAGGAGGGGTACATGGGGGACACGGTATCAATCAGCGTCTCGTTGTCATGGGGGAGATACATCCCCATTTTCGTATCCCATTCACGGGTCATTTCGCAGTAATGGACGCCACGGGAGGGATCCTGCGCACGCACCCACGCCGCCAAGGCATGGAAATTCGGACCGCGTCCCGCCTCGTTGCCCAGAGACCACAGATGGATGCAGGGGTTGTTCTTGTAGATGTGAACCATGCGGGTCACGCGGTCCATCATGGCACTCAGCCACATCGAGTTGTCGGAGAGATGCATGTAATATGCGTGGATCTCGATATTCGCCTCGCTGATGACGTAGAAACCCATGCGGTTCGCCACCGCCACCAGGCGCTCGTCATTGGGATAGTGGCAGGTACGGATTGCGTTGAAGTTGTGGCGCTTCATGATCTTCAGGTCATCCACGATATCCTGGTAGGTCACCGTCTTGCCCAACTGCTCGTCAAAATCATGCCGGTTGACACCGAAGAATTTCACCGGCTGGCCATTGATCAGCAGGCAGCCGTCCTTCCGGCGCACACTACGGAAACCGAAATCCGTCCCCGTGGCATCACGCACCGCGCCCTGCCCGTCCACCAGGCATACCGTCAAGCGATAGAGTTCGGGAGTCTCCGCACTCCAGCGCCGCACGCCAGGGAATTCGTAGGTGGCTTCCGCCAGGGGCTGGCGGGGTTTGCCGTAGTAATACATCTGGCCATTCTCATAGAACTCCAATTCCTTGGGCTCCTCCCAGAGGGGCTTGTCGCCATCGTAGACCTGCACACGGAATTTCCAGTCCGCGGGAATGAGATGGGCTTTGCGGAAAAGCGCATCCAGACGGAGCTTCAGGATGCCCGTGGACTCGGTCGCCTCATCCAGGGTGGTCTGGGCAAAGACATCCGCGATACTTTCCGTGGGGGTGTATTGCAGATAGACATCGCGGGTGATGCCCGCCATGCGCCAATGGTCCTGGTCTTCCAGGAAAGAGCCGTCCGACCACCGAATCACCAACACCGCCAGCTGGTTCTTGCCCGCGTGCACGAAATCCGTCACGTCAAACTCTGAGCTGGACTTGGAGTCCTTGGTCATGCCCACTTCCTGACCATTCACATAGATGAACGCACAGGTCTCCATGCCGCCAAAATGCAGCACCAACCGCTGGAAGTCCGCGCGGACTTGGAATTCACGTCGATAAATACCGCAGGGATTCTTCTCCTGGGGCACAAAGGGGGGCTGGTCTCCAAAGGGCATGCAGACATTGACATAGTGGGGATTGTCAAAACCCTGGCGAGTCCAGTTCCCTGGCACCGCAATCGGCTTGGCGCCCTCCGCGGGCTTGCACTCCAGCAGAGATACCTCCACTTCCTCGGGACGCTGGAAAATCCAGAAATCCCAGGTGCCGTTCAAGCTCTGAATCTCGGAACAATCGAAGGGTTCGAAGGTGCCTTTGCGGGCTTCTTCTTCCGTTTTCCAAGTGAACAACTGTGCCCGCGGAGGCAGCATGTTCACCTGCGGAACCATGGGATTCTCCCAAAGACGAGTGGTCAAGTCAAATAGATGCATAGGTTTGGTATGTGTTGGTTTGGTGAGGTCAAATGCACGAAACGCAAAAACAGCTACTCGGAGACTCGCAGGTCAGAGTAGCTGTCTTGGGGCGTTCAAAAAACGAATTCTACGCGTTCTTCAATTCTTCCAAAATCTTCTGGGCTGCCTCGGAGGGCTCGGGAGCCGCCAAAATCGGCCGCCCCACAACAATGAAGTCCGCACCCGCCTGAGCCGCCTGCGCGGGAGTCATAATGCGCTTCTGGTCACCCGCATCCGCACCCGCAGGACGGATGCCAGGCACCACCGTCAGGAAGTCAGGACCGAATTTCTCACGCAACATGGGCAACTCCAGCGCAGAACAGACTACGCCAGGAAGCCCCGCAGACTGCGTCAAGCCAGCTAGACGAACAACCTGCTCCGCGGGAGTCGCGGTAATCCCCAACGCCTCCAACTGAGATTGGTCCATGCTGGTCAACACCGTCACCGCAATCACCGTCTTGCCAGCCTCACGCATCGCCTCCGCCGCCGCAGACAACATGGCTGGACCACCAGAGGCGTGGACGTTGATCAGGTCCGCGCCAATCAGCGCCGAGGAACGAATCGCCTGGGCGACAGTATTCGGGATGTCATGGAACTTCATGTCCAGAAAGACGCGCTTGCCACGGGCCTTCAATTCATGGACCGCCTCGGGACCATAGTGGGTGAAAAGCTGCTTGCCGACTTTATACCATTCCACGCTGGGACCAATGCGATCCACCAACTGCAAGGCGGTGGATAACTCAGGCACATCCAGGGCGCTAATCAATTTTGTCTGCTTTGTCATCGGATTTTCCTAGGATTTCAGAAGGGTCTTTCCCTTCCAGAATTGTTGTAAGAAATTCGGTAAGTTCGGGAGGGACTTCTTCTGCTACTGGCTCAGATACCTTCTTCGGGCGTTTTGCACAAATCACGCAATTCACTCCCAGAGCATGGAGCGCCAACGACAGTCCGAAAAGTCCCGCGCAGATATCCGCGCCCAGATCCCGGAAGAGAATCGTCCAAAGAACATTGGGTATCATCCGTCCAGGGAAATAATTCTCCCCTTCTCCCTCTGCGAAACACAGCAGAAAGACCCCCGCAAGTACGGCGAATGCGGGTATCAGCACAAACCAAAATGGCGCCTGGAGCATCTTCCGCCCCAGGAAGCGCAACTCCACCCCAAAGGATTTCAGCAGTGCGCCGCCGTAAAGACAAAGCAGGAACAACAGGCTGAACAAATCCACTATGCCAGCCACCTGCATGTAGATATGGCGACCAATCGGGACATAGCCCACGCCAAAAGAAGAAAGCATCGCCGACCAGGAAAGGAAGGGCGACAGGAAGAATAAAATCAACCCCATGCACCGCAGCGCGAAACGGGATTGGGGAACGCCGTCCACATCCGCTTCAGGCAGGAGAAAGGCCGACACCGCATACATCCCTGCCAGGGCAACGGGCCAGTATTGCACCTGAAGCGCAGGGAAAAAACCGCCCGACAACTGCGCCACGAACAGTATAGATAAGGCGGTGGCGCAGAAGTATAAGGCAATAGACAAGGCCCGTCTGTGCATTAAAGGGAATCCAGATACTTCGTGTATTGCGTACCATTCATCAACTGGTTCAGCTCATCGGCATCGTCATATTCCATCTTGAAAAGCCATGCCTTCTTCCAGTCAACGTAAATCTGCGTCAAGTCATCCAGCAATTCACGGTTGATTTCCAAAACACGACCCGTCAAAGGACAATGGAAATGACGGATGCGGTTCCGCTCGTGGACGTGAATCACCAGGGAATCCATCTCCAGCTCATCACCCTCCATAGGGACGTCAATGCTGTCAATCTCCGAAAATAGTTCCGCGCAATAGTCAGTGATGCCAATCAGGGCCGTGTTGTTCTTCGCATTGCACTGCGCCCAAACGTGATTGGTGTTGTATGCTCGATTGTCGGGATATTCTACCGCCTTCACTGTTACACCTCCATTCAGTAAATCCTGACGGCTTCTTTTCAAACGCCGTCAAAATGTCCTCTCTTGATAACTGCTAAAGTTTCTCCACGATTGCCTCAAATGCCTTCGCCGTCGCCGAAGAGGCGTAGCGCTGGACAAAGGGCTCGCCGGCATCGCCACCCGCACAAATCTGCGGATCGATGGGCAGCCGTCCCAAGAATGGGACACCGTATTTTTCTGCCAGTTCCTCGCCGGCGCCACTGGAAAAGATCTGCGTGACCTCACCGCAGTGGGGGCAGACAAAACCGCTCATGTTTTCGATGATGCCCTTGACGGGGAAATGCAACTGGGAAAGGAAATTCAGGGACTTGCTCACATCCGTGGCAGAGACCTGCTGGGGCGTGGTCACGAGAATCGCGCCATCCGCGTTGGGAAGGAGCTGGCAGACAGAAAGGGGCTCGTCCCCCGTGCCAGGCGGCGTATCAATCACCAGCGCATCCAAGTCGCCCCAAAGCACATCCGCCAGAAGCTGCTTGATGATGCCGTGTTTCATGGCACCACGCCAAATCACCGCACGATCCATCTCCGGAAGCGTAAAGCCGATGGACATCACTTTCAGGTTGTCGTAGGGAACAGGGAGCAACTTCTCCCCTTCGCCATACAACTGGGAACCCTCCAGACCCAACATCTTCGGAATGCTGGGACCGTGGAAATCCACATCCAGCAAGCCCACTTGCTTGCCCTGTAGACTCAAAGAGACCGCCAGATTCGTGGAAACCGTACTCTTGCCAACACCGCCTTTGCCTGACAAGACAAGGTAGATGTGCTTAACACCCAGAAGATTCTCGTGGACTGCCCTGGTGTCATCATGGCATTTCCCACTGCAACCCTCGCAACTCTTCCCGCTCGGGCACGTATGCTTTTCCTGATTCTCTGACATCGCTAAAACCTAAAAGACACAAAAACGCAAACCACCCGCTACTTACAGGCAGTTTGTAGGCAAATATACCACGAATACAAAAATTGCAAGCCCAAATACAAGGAAAACATCCACTCTTTATGATTTTTTTGAAAAAACTCCACAAGATATACAAGTTTATACACTCTTCTTGACAATTCAAGACAATTCTATACAACAAGACGACGTCGCCACCTCCTAGGCTTCCTAGGCTTCCTAGGCTTCCTAGGCTTCCTAGGCTTCCTAGGCTCCCTAGGCCTCCTAGGCTCCCTAGGCTCCCTAGGCTCCCTAGGCTCCCTAGGCTTCCTAGGCTTCCTAGGCTT
>DCIO01000109.1 GCA_002315885.1 Lentisphaeria bacterium UBA1724 | reverse complement strand
CTTTGTGATGCCGTCCAGCCCGGCATGTCCACTTTGGATTTGGACAACCTGGCTGGGTGTTTCATCCAGGAAGTGGGTGGCAAGAGCGGTTCTTTGAACTACCATGGTTTTCCGCGTCAGGTCTGCATCTCCCTGAATGACGAAGTGGTCCATGGCATCGGCCGTGCGGACAGAATCATCCAGTTTGGGGATTTGGTCAGCATTGACGTGGTGGTGGAAGTCGGCGGATATTACGGTGACAACGCCCGGACCATCTGTGCGGGCGGTGAGCCGGATCCCCTGTCGGCGAAGCTCATGTCGGTCACCGAGAATTCCCTCTATGCTGGCATTGATGCCGCAGTGGATGGCGCCACCATCAACGACATCAGCACCGCGGTGCAGCGTACCGTGGAGGCGGCGGGCTTCAGTTGCGTTCGGGACATGGTGGGGCATGGTTGCGGCAAGCACATGCACGAGCCCCCCGAAGTGCCGAATTTCCGGATGCGTGCCAAGAGTCCCCGACTGGTTCCCGGCATGATCATCTGCATTGAGCCCATGGTCAATGCGGGGGACTGGCAAATCGATGTCGACCCCTACGACCGCTGGACCTGCCGTACAAGCGACCACTCCCTTTCCGCCCATTTTGAAAATCAAATCCTGATTACCAAAAAGAACCCCGAAATTCTTACTGTATGCCCAAAGAAACTGATTGTCTGAAACTTGAAGGCGTCGTCGTGGAAGTCCTTCCCAACACCCGTTTTCGCGTCAAGCTGAACGCTGGTGGCAATGAAATCATCGCTGGCATTTCCGGCAAGATGCGGAAGAACAACATCCGCATTTTGGAAGGAGATGGCGTCACGGTGGAGGTCTCTCCCTACGACCTGAGCACTGGCCGCATTTCCTATCGCAAGAAGTAGCTTGCCTGCGGGGAAGTTTCCGAGACGGAGACTTCCCCATTTTTCATTTTCATGCGTGTGGTATCTTTCCAAGTTTATTGCATAGAGTTCTATTCCGCTCACATACATATTTCGGAATTTTCGGGGAAAAAGTAGACACGAATCTCCCGTTTTCCATTCCGCGGGATACATTAAACCGTTATTTCATCCTTCCCACTTCCATACCCAAGGAATCTGAATATGCAACCTCCCATGATGTGGCTGGACTGGCTGATTGTCGCCATTCCGCTTATTGCAATTGTCGTCATCGGTTTTGTGGCCGAGCACTATGTGCGGAATGTATCGGACTTTTTGGCGGCGGGGCGTCGTGCGGGGCGGTATCTATTGACGGTCTCCGATGGCACTGCGGGCATGGGGTTGATTTCGGTTGTTGCGATGTTTGAGCAGAAGTATCGCGCTGGCTACGGCCTGGACTTTTGGAACAACATCTCCATGCTGGTCTATCTGGCCATGACGTTGACGGGCTTTGTCACCTATCGTTTCCGTGAGACCCGCGCCATGACCATGCCGGAATTTTTCCAGATGCGCTACAGCCGTGGGTTCCGTATCACTGCGGGGGTACTGGCATTCATTTCCGGGCTGATTAACTACGCGCTCTTCCCTGCGGTGGGCGGCCGTTTCATGATTTACTACTGCGGATTGCCATTCTATCTGAATATCTTCGGGGTGCAGGTTTCCACGTATGGCCTGATTATGGCGGTGGCGTTGGCCGTTGCGCTGGCGATTGTGTTGGCTGGCGGTCAGTTGACCACCATGGTCACCGACTGTTGCCAGGGCATTTTCGCCTATTTCGGATATGCGGTCATCACCATCTGCCTGCTCTGCATCTTCAACAGGAACGACATTGTGGAAGCCGTCCTGACCCGTCCCGAGGGGGAGAGTTTCTTTAATCCCTTCAATGTGGGGAAACTCTCTTCCTTCAACATCTTCTACATCATCGTGGGCATGATTGGCGCGGTCTATGGGCGCAACGCGTGGCTGGGCAGCCAGGCATACCAGGCTTCCGCCAGCAGTCCTCACGAGCAGAAGATGGCAGGCGTGCTGGGCTCCTGGCGCGCGGGTTTCCTGAGCATCTCCCTGATGTTGCTAGTGATTGGTGCATTCACGTATATGCACGCCACGAACTGGGCGCCACAACGCGCGAATGTGGAGTCGGAGTTGGCACTCCGTTCTGCGGAGGACTTCAAGGTGGAGAAGTTGTCCGCGGAGTTGGCGCAGTTTGAAGTTGGCACCCCCGAGTTCGAGTCTGCCCGAGCAGATTTGACCATCGCCCAGAATTGCGCCAAGACCATCAGCACCCAGATGCTGGTGCCTGTGGCCCTGCGTCACATCCTCCCCATCGGTGTCACGGGCATCTTCTGTGCGCTGATGATTTTCCTGATGGTATCCACGGATACCACCTATCTCCATAGCTGGGGGACGATTTTCATCCAGGATGTGGTGTTACCCATCCGCAACAAGCCCATCAAGCCCCATACGCAGATGCTTCTCCTGCGTTGTTCCATTCTCTTCATCGCCGTCTTCGCCTGGTTCTTCAGCATGTATTTCCAGCAGGGCGACTACATCCTGCAGTTCTTTGCGCTGACGGGGACCATCTTCCTGGGTGGTGCGGGGGCTTGCATCATCGGCGGTCTCTACTGGAAGAAGGGCACCACGGCGGGGGCATATACCGCCATGTTCGTGGGGCTCGTCTTCGCGCTACTTGGCTTCTTCCTGAACCAGCAGTGGGGCGCCATGGTCCATCCCTGGCTTGCCAAGGCGCATCCCGAGTTCCTGGAGTCCTTCCGGACCACCCTGGAGTCCATCGGCAACGCGCTGCCCATCATCAACTGGGATACCGACCCCGAGACCTTCGCACGTAGCTTCCCCATCACGGGACAGGAGATCTACTTCCTGGGCATTGTATTCGCATTGTCTGGGTATGCCGTCGTCTCATTGTTGACCTGCAAACAGGAATTCAACCTGGACGAGATGCTCCACCGCGGCAAATACAACCTGGAGCACTTCGTCTCCGAGGAAGCGGATGCCTCTGTGGAGAAGAAGGGCTTCGCCTGGAACAAGCTGGCGGGCATCACCAAGGAATACTCCAAGGGCGACCGCATCCTGGCCTGGTCGGTCACCATCTGGACCTTCTATAACTTCCTCTTCTTCGTTACGGAGCTGGTGTGGAATCTCATCTCTCCCTGGACCGAGAATACCTGGATCAACCTCTTCTTCTACTACACCCTGCCCATGAATCTCCTGGTGGGCGTGGTCACCACCATCTGGTTCACCTGGGGCTCCACGCGGGATCTCTGCCGACTCTTCAAGGCACTGAAGGAAAACTACGAGAAGAACGCTCCTTCCGACGACGCCGACAACGGCCAGATGATTACCAAATAGGTCCCATCTTTCAAATTGACGGAGCGGGGTATGGGGTGCAACCCCATTCATCATTACGCATTACGCATCAAGCATTAAGAATTGAAAAATACGCCGAACATCTTCATTCGTCCTGCGGTTCCCGAGGACATCCCTGCGATTCTCGCGCTAGTCGAGGAATTCGTGGTCAAGCAGTTGGTCCTGCCACGTAATGTGGGGGAACTCCAGGAAAACTACAAGAACTTCCTGATTGCCTGCGATGGCACGGGCGCCATGGTGGGCATGGGGGCATTGCGGCCCTTCGGGGACGGCCTCTTCGAGGTCCGTTCCCTGGCTGTCTCCCCCGAGCACCAGGGGGAGGGCATCGGTGGCGTTCTTGTCCGGGCGTTGCTGGAGAAGGCACGTTCCCTCACGCCTCCCGCGAAGTGCGTCTTCACTCTGACCAAACGGCCGCACTTCTTCGAGATGCTTGGTTTCGTCCCAGTTCCCAAGGAGTCCTTCCCCCTCAAGATCTGGGCGGATTGCCGCATTTGTCCCAAGCGGGAATGCTGTGACGAAACGGCTCTGGAATTCCGTCTGGAGTCTTGAAAAACTCCCGTATTGTGCTACAGTACGCCCCGTTACGCCAGCATAGCTCAGTTGGTAGAGCAGCGCATTCGTAATGCGCAGGTCAAGGGTTCAAGTCCCTTCGCTGGCTCCAATCCTTTCTCCCGCACAAAAACTCCGAGGCCGGTCGTCCCGGAGTTTTTTTGTGTTTCGATACCAGAGATTTGTGTTGGAACCATTGACAAAATCACTGGTCAAAGAATCCGTCGAATAGAAACGAAATTTGCAAGTCAATTGTCCAGTCGTATGAAAAAGTTCTTCTTGTTTTTTTTGATTTCCCTTTGTGCTTTTGCCTTGTTTGCGGAGGACGAGTTCCAGGTTTTTAATCCCAGAGAACAGGCAAAGACGAAAGTTGATGAGCGTCCTGCGTCACCGTTGCAGGTCAATGGTTCGAATACGCCTGAGATAAATCTAGGGAAGGTTCTCAAGCTCTCGCATCGTTTCTTTCCCGTCGTTGTCCAAAATCCTTCTGACGAGGAGATTAAGTACTCCAGTGTTGTGGTCAATTGTTCCTGCACTTCCATTGTGAATCAGAAAGAGGTCCCTGTTCCGGGTGTCATTCCTCCCCACGGCGAGCTGAAATTATTCATGGGGCTAAATGCGAATGAAATGGACACCACTGAATTTATTCGCATGATACGTTTTGATATCGAGGGCGGCTACCGCCCCTTCCAAATCAACTTTTCAGGGTCCCTTGATACAAGTATCTATATGACTTACGGAGACGACCCGGAACAGATTAAGCGTGGCAATGTCAATGTCGGGTACATCCCTGAACCAAGTATACCTTGGAATACGGATCTCTACATCACGAGCGATCCATCCAATCCCGAACCTCTGGAATTGGATACACCTCATTGTTCCAGCAGTTTCGTGGCGGGGTTGCATCGTTTCAACGATCATCGCTGGATGATTGAACTCCATGGCGTCACCCCCATGAAAATCGGAGAATTTCGTGACGAAGGCGTGGTGGTTCCTGTAAAATCTCCCGCGGTCCCCGAAGGCCAGCGGCAGATTATCGTTCTGCCTGTGATTGGCATTTGCGGAACACAGATTGTCCCTACTGCGGGTGAAATCTATATGAGCCCGACTTACGAAGGGGAGACCTACACAAAAGACATTCGCTTGGAACGCCAGCCTTTCATGGATAAGAATGCCGTGATTGCCATGGTAAAAGGTAAGCCAAATCCGTACGCGCCTGTTATCAAGGTTCTCACTGTGGAAGAAGTCATTCTCCCGACAGATGTGCCCGGTGTGGAGTTTTCCATGGAGCAAAGGCCTTATGGGGTTTTGTTGCACTGCAAGATGACGATGAAGGATCTTGTGGTAGGTGGTGCATTGGCAACGTTCCAGGTCAAGGATGCCAAGCCCGCCGAGGTCTGGTTCGGAATCCTCTCCGAGGAACGTCGTCGGCAAATGGAGGAAGAGGATGCCCAGAAGGCACAAGAGGCCGCGCTGGAGACCGAGGCTCTCAAACAGCAAGAAGAACTCCAGAAGAGGTAATATCGTTTGGTAACTGGGAGATTGTATGCAGTATCGTTCCAGGCAAATTTCCATTGTAGCCGTTGTGGTCTTGGGGCTTGTCCTTGTGGCTTTCGTCGCTTTCAGGCGTTCTTCGGTCGTTGAGGAAGTCCCGGAGTCAATCTCTCTTGTGCAACGGACGAGGCTTGGAGGGGAGGAAGAAGGTAGCAAGCGTAATACGGTACGCCGCCAGGAATTAGCGAAACGCTGGGAGACGGCAAGAAATTCAGAGACGGAGGCTACCTTCGAAAAAATCCAACAAGCCATTGCCTACGGGAGCGATACGGAGGTCGTTCAGGCTGTGAGCCAGGCTCCCGCGTTGGATTTAGGCCAGCGCATTGCCTTGGCGAATATGGGGTTGGATGCCATTGGCGATCCCTGGCTGCGGCGGGATCTTGTCATATCGGTTTCTGAGGTTGGGACGAAGAAGGTCCTTCCTACCATATTGAAAGCCCTGAAAGATGAGGATCCCTTTGTCCGTTCTCAAGCACTATACGCCTTGGGGCAATTCTGCAATATTCGGGATATGGAGTTGGAACCTTGGCTCAAGGAAAATCTGGAAGAGGGGGAGGAACTTTCCAATGAACTCGTTGAAAATGAATTGGCAAAGATAGGCGAGAACATCGAGGAAGCGGAATGGGATGATTTTTCTCAGGCGCTTTTGGAGGCGTTCAATGATAAAGATGCATCCGTTCGTGAAGATGCTATGGATTTGATGCTGAAATTGCGTGGCGATATGAGGCTGCAAGCTGTGGAAACTGCTTTGCAATCCGATTATGAGGACACCCAAATGGAGGCGTTGCGTATTGCTAGCGGTGATCGTTCGAAGCAAATGTTTGATGTCCTATTGTTAGGAATGGAGTCAGAGAATAACGAGGTATCCAGCAAGGCGCAGTACTATGCGGAGGATATCGTCAATCAAAAGTTCCAGAATGCCAATGAAGCAAAACAGTGGTGGCAGGAACATTCAGAAGATTACAATCCAGCGATGGTACAGTCTCAAGAGAGTCTGGAAAAATAGCGCAGATTGCCTGTCATGAAATAGAATTCCATGGGTGTAGGAAACGCATTTTTGCCTAAAAGAAGTATTTCCTCCATAAAAAATGCGGTTTCTATGAGAATTTTTAGGGAAAAGTGCTTGCAAACAGTGAAAAATGGGCTATAATTAGGTATGTGACCACAAAATAGGTGGATTTTACCCGTCTTTGTGGAAGTCCTCGAAGTCTTGTTTTTTTAGATTTTTTTTCTCAGTCATAAGTCCCGCTCCTGAAAGTGGTCGTCTAAACAACGGTTGCTTTACAGAGCGGCCGAAGCAGAAATGCTTTGGTATCACGTCCCAAAACAAACAACAAAAGTTCCCAAACCAAAGGATCAAAAAACATGAAAAAGTTCTTTGCTTTCCTCATGATCGTTGCAATGGCCTCTACTCTGAGTGCTACTGTCTACAATCAGTTCTTCTTCAACCGTAATCAGTTCCAGGGCTATAACGCCACTGAGGGTGCGTATCAGCTGACCGTTCCCTTCGCATACGAGGGCACCATCTCTGTCAGCGGTTACAAGGCAAATGATAATGATATCTTCACTAAGGAAGGTGTCATCGATGGCGACGCCGACTGCGTTGTTGCTTCCGTTCGTGGTAACATCCCTGTCTTCATGACCATCTGCCAGCCCTGCATGGACTGCTATCCCTGCTCCGAACTGCTCCAGCAGAAGGGTGAAGGCGATAAGCCCTTCGTGTATGCCGCCGTTAAGGATGAAAGCATCTCTGGTTACATCACCCGCTGGAATCTCTATCTGGTGAATGTTGACAGCAAGGAAAAGACTGCTGACATCTACAAGTTCAACCTGCTGAATCCTCAGGATGCAGGTGAGGCCAAGGAGAGTGTTTTCTACACTGGTCAGAAGCGTGAAAATGCCTACATCCAGATCAAGTCTGATCTCGGCAATGCTGTGATGGTTGGTAAAAAGGCTGACTATACCTTCCGTTACTACAATGCAGTGTTAACTGAGGCTAACGGCATCTTGAATGACGATGCACAGAACTGGAAGAGCATTGAGAAGACGATGAACACCGCTTATATCAAGAGCGTTGCTTCCTTCCAGGGCAACTACTGCTTGGCTCAGATGCTGGATACCAGCCTCTACACTGCGGAATTGATTGGCGACCCCAATTATCAGCTGTTCGGTTTCCAGCTCTGCGGTACTGTCAACCTGAATCGTAACACCTCTGTTACCTCTCAGTTGCTGAGCGATGCTTACGGTGTTCCCGCCCAGCAGGGTGCCTCTTCTTCTGGCAATTGGGAAGACTGCAGCACTCCCACCGTTGATGATGCCAATTACTGCGAAGTCGTTATCAAGGACAGCAAGACTACTGATGATAACTTTGATGCTTGGCTGAAAGAGACCAAGTACAAGGGCTACGATGTCGACATAGCCGAAGGCAAAGTTGATGGGATCGTTGACGTTCTGTCGGCCATTCTCGGTTACTAATTGACAGGATCCGACTAAGGATTAGTTGATTGATAAGGCACTTCGATGCAAATCGGGGTGCCTTATTTTTATGTATCGGTATGTTCTCCACAAGGGTAGGTATTTCGACCCCGGATGGGGTCAGTGAACACAGCCCCGGGCATTAAGCCCGGGGTAGGTGGATTTTAGTTTTTTGGGGACCCCGGAGGGGTCCGTGAAACTATCCATTATCTACCCTCTTGTGGAACATAGCGTTTTGTATCGATATATTCCTCAAGATGGTAGTATAATCATCCGCAGATTCCACGGATTGCACAGATTGGGAAATATCCACAGATGAATTGACGGTTTAGAAGAACAACATTTCTGAATCTGTGTTAATTGTTTTCATCTGTGTAATCTGTGCAATCTGTGGATTGATTATCCCTGTGCTGCAGGTCGTTTGTTTCGCAGGCCGTTTTGTCGTTCAAATATCAACTTTCATAGGGCATATATCGAATGCAATCTGACAACCGATAGGTATTCGGGAGCGTAGGCAGAATATGATTCAGTCAGGGGGGAGGAAATGTGTGAGTGCCTGTGGAGATGCAGAAGTCGAAGGATATTCGGAACGCCGTGATAACAACGCCCTGTGTGAAGTCCGTGGAAGCTATAGTAGGCCGTTAGGCGACGGACAGAGGTTAAAAAATCATGGCAATCATAAGGGCCGCCATGATTAGGAATAGAAGCGCCATTAATATCTTCGTCTGGAAAACATGATTTTTCGCCCAATTTGCAAGAGTCTGTGCCCCTACACCATAGAAGGCAAGGATACTGATGGTGAGGAGAGGGACAATAAAGGCGATATTATAGATTAACAGGCTCTGGAATGCCTTCCAATGGAATCCCTGTGAATTAATAGCGACCAGCATTGGGAGATAGATCTGTCCAGTGCAAACAAACTCAAGCGATGAGACAACCACACCGAGCACCACAGCAGAAGGAAGTGCCAATGCGAAGGAGACGCGCCCCCAGTTGTGTATTTTTTCGTGGATTTTTCTGTGTGTCTTGACATCCAGCCCCATATCCATGTCTCCCACATTACCACTCTTGCGGAAACGTAGTGCGTCTCGTAGATGTAGTACAAAGAGTACCAAACCAATTAAGGCAAAGCTTCCATAGAGAAGAGTCTTGATAAATTTGATGCGATTCAGGAAATCAACCAGGAAGCTCAACCCTATTCCAAAACATAGGTATGAAAGAAAGACTCCTAGACAGAAGCATAAACCGACTGCAAGAACGAATTTTCGTCCTTTTTTTAAATATAGCAGATAGCTAATCAAGAAGATTGCAGTGGCGAAAGCGCAGGGATTGATTCCATCGAGCAATCCCGCCAAAAGCGTCGTCCAAATCGTGGCTCGTTCTATAAAAATACGGTTTCTCTGTTGTAGCCTGTGGATTTCCTCTTTCGTCGCAGGTCCAATCCAGAAAGGCTTTTTGTCAATGATTGGTTTAGAAAGTGCGTCTTGCAATTCCTCACAAGTTGCCAGGTTTTGCGTGATATAGCCATTTTCCCAAGCAACGAGCGGAGCAAGATTTTCATTGTTTTCCTGAATGCCAAAATGTTCCATCAATCGCAGAAGATAGAGTTGTCCTTCTGGGGAGGATACTTCCGCTTTATCGATTACAAGAGTTGGGAGGAGCTCCTTCAGAATAACCAGTTCCCTTTCCTGGCGTTCACAATGGGCACAGCTGGAAGCCAATTCCAGATAGAGGAGATGATATTCATGAGAATTTCCCGCTCCATCCGTCCGGGGTGTCGTGGAGACCTCATTTTCGTCAAGCTCGTTCGACACCGACCACTCGACAATCTCTTCTTTGGCATTTTTAGCGCATTCCGCAATTGGCTTCAAGAGTGGTTCATCATGAGGTGTGTTTTCCAGTAGATCATTCAGTTCTTGAAAACGCTCTAATAACTCGTCTTCTCCGGCCAGGAAGGTCCGTCCTACAAGAATAACAGGGAATGCGTTTCGCGGATTGGTCAGGTGAAGTGCTTTTTCCAAACGCTTGAGAAAACGATAGTTATCTTCAATATCTACAGGCACATAGACCATGACAGGTTTTTCTGCCATGGGAATTTCCTTCCACAGTTCTTTGAGGGAGGCACATTCATTGCAATTGTGATCCCCGAAAAGCACCATGTAGCGTGTCTCTGCTAGGAACACGCTACATGAAAAAAGGATTGCCAGAAATACCTGGCGCATTTATTTCCTCTTCCAACCAGGGATGATTTTTGTTCCCGAAGAGGCCTTCCACAAGCCGTTCTCCAACGTGAAAACCGGCTCCTTAGGAACGAGTTGCCAACCAGTTTCGGCTTTTTCTGGAATGAGTGGGGAATAATAAAGCCCCTGGGGGGGATTTGACCAATCCAAAGAGGGGCAATAGACCAAATAGACCTCACCTGCATTGAGTGCCGTAGTTTGTGTGTAAACGCGTTTCGAGCCATCATGCGCATACGGGTGCATCCAGGCGGCCAGCTTGGCTTGGTCCGCTTCTGACATCTTCCCTGGCATGACATAAAACGCCCAGGAGGTATTGGTTTCCGCATTGGGGTAGAAGTCACCCTTTGCAATCGTGAAGGGACTCTTGCTTTTCGTAAATGCCTGTGAAACGACTTCACTGGCTATTTTCCCCTCTTCGACTGCTACTGCACGAATGGTCCCATCTTGCGTTAATTGACCATTTTCGGGCTCCGTGTATAAGTTGCCATCCGGGTTGATAATCTCCACGGTATTCATGAAAGTCGTCTCTGTGGATTCAACGCCGTCAATCTTCCATTTTAGATTTGGTTTGGATGATTGTGACAATTGAATGATAATCGTATCGCTGAATTCGGCATCTTTCACACTCTGCTCTGGTTTGAATGCCTTGAGGTGTATGATGTCTTTGTCCTTAATGTCCGTGTTATTGTAGGTGAATTCCATGGGTTGTGAAAACTTCACCCCTTTTGCTCCCTGAAGGCTATAATAGGAAGTCGAGCCGTTCTCTTTGGAAGGATAAATCGTAACCTTTGTCTTTCCATTAAAATTTTTGCTGTCAACGACATAAGTCGGCGCTGCCAAGACTCGTGTATAGGTGCTGCTTACAATATCGCCTTCAAACTTTTTTGTTGCATTCTCGTAGGCACGGATTTTAAGCGTGCGGGAATCTGTAATGGTTATTTTCCCAGTATATTGGGGGGAATCTGTTGTGGGTTCCGTTCCGTCCAGGGTGTAGTAGTATGAGAAGACTTTGTCGGAGTAGTCAGATGTGACTGTAATATCCAACTTCTGGGAAAAAGTCGTATCGTATTCACTTAGCGTAAAAAGAGGGGTCTTGTCACTTTCCCAATAGAAGTTATCGAGATAAACGCGATTTTCCAGCACAAGATTTGATTGGGAGGAAATATCAGAAGAGATGTTTTTCCCCTGAGAGTTGTACTTGGCATTTCCCACGATGGCGAATACAATAGTATGTGTGTAGGCATTCTTACTATTGACATCAATGCCATATTCTTCTGTCCAGAAGGCGTCATCATAGAGGTCATAGTTGTCAGTCTTCTTGGCCCAGAGTCTTGTCAATGGGGGTTGTGTGAAAGTTGCAGAGGGAACAATAGTGCCTTGCGAATTATCTCCCGCGTATTCGTAAATCCACAGGGAGGCATCCAGAGAACTGTCCAAGGAGGTTCGGTAGTTGAAGGAGAGAACACCATCTCCCTTGACGGTAACAGTGAAGTAGTTTCTTGCCCGGTCTTCGTATGTTCCAGCTTTGCCCCGGGCCTGGGAAGGAATTTTCCCATAGAGGCACTTGTATCCAATGGCACTGAGATAGCCTTGTTTTCCGGTGTTTCGATTGCCCACATTGGTCAAGTCAATCGGGATGTTTGTGCCTGCTTTTCCCGTGGCCGAGCCAATTCCCCAATCTGAGTTACTTCCCTGGTAATTGCCGGGGGCTGAGAATTCGACCCCGGGAGGGGAATCTAAAGCCTGTTTGATGTCGTTCCCGGAGATGGCACTCAAATGAGAGGCTCCCATGAAGAGGACGCACAAAAAAATAGAAACATATATGTATTTTTTCATGACAATTCTAATGTGCTATTGGTTGATTTTCTTCAGTTTGAACGTGGCGAGTTCATGATCGTAGGCAAAAGTCTTAACTGAGATGACCTCATCTTCAGCGAAGGCATTAGCAAGTACTTTCAAGTCAAGGCGAATGCCGTAGCGCGTCCAAACTTTCTCTGCCATGACGCCGGGAGGGCACTGAATTTCCATTTTTTCCATCAGTGTTTTCCAGTCGATTTTTGACATGAAGGCATCCTGCATTTTCTGCCGCTGTTTCCCCGCCAGTGTGCGGATATCATCATTGACGATTTCTGCTGGATCAAATCCGAGTTGTGTGGAGAGTTCCAGGGGTTTATTCTCGTCAAGGAATTCCGCAGGCAGTGCGAGAGCACTGGGGTAGAATGAGAGTGTCATGCCGACTACGCCGTTCAAGCGAATTGGGATGGGGGGAAAATTTGCAGGTTCCACCACGGGAATCTCAAAGCCAGCAGAGTACTTGCTTGTATAGTAGAGCGGCCTTTTGGGAGTTGCGGTAATCGTCCACTGTCCGGGGGAAATTTCTTCTTTTGTCAAAAGAACATCTTTGTGTTCTGGCATATCCCCTAGTTTCAGGATGTCCTTCGATGCGTCGACACCATAGATGTCAATGACTGCACTCCAGGGTTGTTCGGGGGACTTCAGTTCGCCGAAGTTAAAGGCATTGTTTTCGGGAATTGTGCGGAAATACCGGCGTATCGTGCCATGGAGGTGCAGGACGACGGAGCGGTATTCCAGGGGCATGATACGGATTTCACGGACAAATTCTCCAGGGGAGATTTTTCCTCCGTCAATGCGGACATCCATCTTCCATATTTCACCGGGGTCGAGGTATTTTCCACCTGGAATGCCATCGATGTTTGTGCAGGAACAACTTGCGTCGATATCCTGGATTTTCCAGCGTTCCGTTTCAGAGGTGTTTTTTAGGGCAATCTGGATAATTTTCTTTTTTCCCTCAAGGATTTCCCCGACTTCTATCGGGTCGCCGCCTTCCACCGCCAATGGGGGGAGTGTCGTGGGTTCGTTTCTGTTGAAAAACTCTTCCGTATCGACGTAGCCCCAGTCGTTTTCCTTGAGTGACGGAGTTTTGTCTTCCGCGTTTAACAAGAGTTGCCCGAATAGAAAAGAGACAATCCCAAAAATGATAAAAAACGTTCTCATTGTCGCGATGAAGTTGAGGAGGATGGGGAAACGTAATAATATAATTCCTCATCGATAGACAGCAGGGTGAAACAGTAGTTCCAGAAAGCTTCTTTCTAGGGTGTGATAATATGATAAATGGAAAACGCCCGCCAGTAACGATGTACTGATGGGCGTTACGTATAAGTTAAAATACGTCGTCTAATGGAGTCTCCGCCGCATCGGGGATGGCGGGGGCGGTCAGGGGTGCCACGGGAGCGGGAGGCACGTCAGAGCGTGGCTGCTGGTAGGCGGGGTTGACGCCCTGGAATGCACGGTTCACGGCGGGGTCGATGACTCCGGGATTTTGAGGACGATTGCCACTGGCGGGGGCCAGGAACTCCATTTTCTCCATGATGATATTAACGGATTTGTGGGTAATATTGCTCTTGTCCTGCCATTCGTAGAAGTGCATACGACCTTCTATATAGACGGGTTCTCCTTTGTGGAGGTAGCTGCTGCAAATATCTGCCTGGCGACCGTTGGCTATGACGTCAAAGAAATCCGCTTCTTCGCGTTGCTGGCCGTCGGAGGAGGTGAACTTCCTGTTCACTGCGATGGTGAGACGACAGATTTGGCTGCCGTTACGGGTGCTGCTGAGGGCGGGGTCGCGGGTGAGACGACCGACTAGGATGGCTTTGTTTACGTTTGGCATGTTTGTAAGATAAACCAAGTTGCGAGTTTCACAAGGGATTCATCATACCATACAGCAGCGGTCCTGAATGAATGATGTTCTTTTTGCATTCCAATCAAGGTGAATTTTGTTGGAATGAAAAATAAAATAAATTAAAAATGAAATTTTTCAAATATTTCTTGAAAAATTATTTGCACAATTGCAAAATAGATATATTTTAAGGATGTCGTCCATAGAAGCAAGGCATTTTGTCGAGCCAGCCGTCGAGTGTCTCTATGGGTGTCGAAATGCAACAACTCTAGACAAACAACCTAGCTGGAAGAAAGGAGAATCCCGTATGAAGAAATTGAATGTGGTGCTTTTGGCGCTGCTGTTGAGCTGTGGCTTCCTGTCACTGCCGGCCCGTTGTGCCGAGGGTGAGTCCTCACCGGCTGCGGCGACGGAGGCGGTTTCCGAGGGCTTGACGGTGAAGCAGCT
>DCIO01000025.1 GCA_002315885.1 Lentisphaeria bacterium UBA1724 | reverse complement strand
TGTGCTTTCTTTTCGACCGTTTGTGTGGTAGGGGGGCTCTTTTTTGGGGTTCTTCGACGATTTGTAAAAACCAGGAAATGAATGTATGGCAAGTGTGTTATATTCTATCCTGCGTAGTTTTTTGATTGTAGGTCGTAATTACAAGGAGAACTTTTATGAGCGCTATGTATCGTGAGGGTGAGAATCATACTGCCGCGGGGTGGTTTTTGGATGGTGGTGAGATAGAGGTGTTCATTACCAGACAAGGTGGTCAGCACGCCCCTGTGACTTTCTTTTCCAAGTCGGAGAAGCCCATCCGCCCCTATTTTCTGAATGACTGGCAGGAGCGCCGTCCCGACCTTTCTTCCATTCCGTTGTTGCAGTATCTCCGTGGTGATTTCTTCTGCCTGCCTTTTGGCGGCAATGGGGAGGCGGTTGACGGGAAGCTCTACCAGTGTCACGGCGAGACCAGCGCAAAGGACTGGACGCTGGCGTTGGCGGAGAAGCAGGGTGCCAAGAGCGTTTTTGAGTTCACCTTGGAAGGCGAGGTCCTCCCTGCGCATATTGTGAAGCACATCGAGATGCACGAGGGCGAGTCCGCGCTATACATCCGTCATACGGTGACGGGTTTGGAGGCGAAGATGCCCTACGGTCACCACACCATTTTGCGCATGCCCGAAGGCAACGAGAAGATGTATTTTTCCTGCGGGAAATTTGATTTGGGCATGATGCCCGAGAGTACTTTTTCGGATCCCGCCAATTGGGAATACCAGTTCCTGGCATCGGGGGAGACCTTCGATGAATTGGAAAAGATTCCTACTCAATTCAAGAAGACGCCTTATTGGGACTACTCGGTCTATCCGTCTCCCGTGGGCTACACCGATCTCTTCGCCATGCTGAAGAAGCCCGCCGAGACGCCTGCCTGGGCGGCGGCGGTCTATCCCGACAACGGCTATCTCTACTACTCCTTGAAGAATTCCGCCGAGTTGCCTGCGACCACCATCTGGGTCGCAAACTCCGGACGCTACGAGGAACCCTGGAATGGCACCGCGCGATGCTTCGCCATTGAAGAGACCTGCTCCTGCTTCGCGGATGGCTGGAAGGCATCCATCCAGGAGAATCCCCTGAGCAAGCGTGGCTGGAAGACATACGGGACTTTTGCCAAAGACAAGCCCTTCTCCACGCGGAATATCCAGGGCGTGGTGCGGGTGCCCGCTACCTTCGGTAAAGTCCAAAATGCGGAGTTCCAGGACGGGAAGGTGGTCTTCACCGACATCAACGGCCAGACCGCTACCGCCATTGTGGATTGGAACTTCTTGGCGTAAGGAGTATATTCATCATGTCGTGTTTGATGGACTTCACTTAAAATGTTACTTTGACTTGTCATGGACTTGAAGGGCTGGATCAACGCGAAGAGCGAGGAGCACAGGCTGGCGCAGGAGCAGAAGCGTCAGGCGGAGTCTGACCGCGCGGCGTCGGAGACGGAGCGTGTCCAGGCTGCGGAACTCGTGCATCGTCGCCAAGCCGAACTGGATTCGGTGAAGCCGCATCTTCTGCGGGGGCGTGATTGCGCGGCGTTGGAGCAGTATTTCAGGTCGCTGCTTGTATTGCGCGGGGAGGTCAAGTCGTTTTTCCCCGATGAGGTGGCGGCCGATTTCGCATTAAGGAAGCTTGTGAAGAGTCTTGGCCTCGGAGAGGACGAACTGAATGTCATACGGCAGGAGGTCTCCTACTACGACGAATTTGCCAAACAGCAGCTGCTGGGGGGATTTGCCTCCAGCGCTGACATGGGCGTCATCAGCTGTTTTTTCTGTGATTTTGTGAACTTGCTAGGCGCGGGGTATGAGTTTGGCGGGGAGGTCCAGGAGTTTTTCCGTGCGCTGGCGGGGGGTGTGTTCAAGCTCTCCGAGGGCGATATTCAGTCCCTTGAGCTTCTTTGTGTGAAAGTCGCTTCTGGTGGGCACTGGCTTCCAAATGAGGAATTTGGGGTCATCCCCGTGCCAGTTCTGGAGTGCTATCTTGAAACGGAGAACGGTGCCTACCTGGTGGTGGATCTCTCCGGCGGGTCGCAATCGGAGAAGTATCCGGTGCGTTACACCCAAGCTGCCCCTGACCCCTCTTCGGAGGCATGCCGCACGACGGAGTTGTGGATGAAGCGCATTCCCGGGGGGACATTCCTGATGGGAAGCCCGGGGTGCGAATTTGGGCACTGTTTTGACGAGAGGCAGCACCGAGTGACTTTGACGCGGGACTACTACATTGGCATCTTCCCTGTGACCCAGCGCCAGTGGGAGCTGGTCATGGGAAAGAATCCGTCGCGTTACAAAAAAGTCGGTCCCTTTGCCCCCGTGGAGCGAGTTTCCTACGACGACATCTGCGGCAAGAAGCGTCGTTGGCCCGAGGATGGGGATGTGTCGGTATCGGCGACTTCCTTTCTGGGGTGCATCCGTGGAAAAACGGGGTTGGGTTTCGACCTTCCCACTGAGGCGCAATGGGAATATGCCTGTCGTGCAGGGACCACGGGGGGCCTGAACAACGGAAAGGAATTGACTCCTCTTTCCAACCTTTACGAGGTGGCGTGGCATAGTGGGAAGACCCATCCCGTGGGAGAGAAGAAGCCCAACGCCTGGGGACTCTTTGATATGCACGGGAATGTGTGGGAATGGTGCAGGGATTGGAAAGATTCCTATCCTGGGGATATCACCGACCCCGTTGGCGCAAAGTGGGGCAGGGATCGCGTTATGCGCGGTGGCAGCCACATCACCTTCTTCCCTACCCATTTTCGGTCGGCATATCGTGCCCGTTACGTGCCTGGTTGCCGCTACTGCGATATGGGCTTCCGTCTCGCGCTTCCCGCAGTTCAATGACCTCATTTGCTTTTCCATGCGCGTTGTGGGGCAGGGCATTCGTTCGTCAAGTGAGGAAGGGGACAATCCTACCGTGATGGGGTAGGGCAGGTATTTCTTATGGAGTGAATTTCAGATGTCGGAGGAGATGGACATTGGATGCGAGACGCTTCGTATTGCTCGGCGTCAGGGGGATTGTCGTGTGTTGGGGCCGGGGATGCGTGCGGTGGTGTGGTTTCAGGGGTGTTCCCGGCATTGCCCCGGGTGCATTGCGGTTGAGATGAATCGTTCCCGCGGGTATTCGGTGGAGAGTCCTGCGTCGCTATGTGAGTGGGTCCTGTCGTGTGAAGGCATTGAGGGAGTCACCCTGTCCGGCGGGGAACCGATGGAGCAGGATGTGGACGCATTGGTGCGCTTCCTGTCGCTGCTGCGCGCTTCCGGACGGAATCTTGGCGTCATCTGTTTCACTGGCTACAGGCTGGAAGAACTCCAGGCTTCGCCCAGGGCGTCCATCCTGCCTTTCATCGACATCCTGGTGGATGGTCCGTATGTGGACGAGCTGAATGACGGCATGGGGTTACGGGGGTCTTCCAACCAGAGAATCCATTTTCTGACTCCCCGCTATCGCGGACTGGAGGAATTTTTCCATGGCGCGTCGGCTCGCAATGTGGAAATTGCATTACATTCAGAAAACAAGCTGGTCATCAACGGCATTCCTGGTCGCTGGTTCGCTTCCGAGTTCGTGGGGAAGCTGGAAACGCGCGGATACAGAATTTCATTCGAGTGATTTTCATACACAAAATACACAAAATACACAAAAGGAAGGGGACAGAATATATGAGCGGATTGAAGGAAGGAGCGTTGCATGCCAGTCTGGGACGGTTGCGTGACAATATCAATCGTTTCAATGAGCTCTTCAATAGTTCCCTGAACCGTTTTGTCACTGGCGTGCCCTCTGCGGTGACAGCCCAGTCCCTGCGACAGATGCTTGACGGCATTCCCGGGGCGTCTTCCGTCGCAGGGGAATTCGCGGCGGCGGAGTGCGGACTTCTGGAAGTGGACATCCGGGCGGCGCGGGAGGCGGTGGCTTCTGCGGAACAGCGCATTCACGCGGCGGGTAAACTCCATGACGAGGCACTTGAGGCATGCGCTGGCAGTGCCTCCGATTTTCTGGCTCGCATCAATGCGATGGCCGAAGAGATTGCAAGCCGCGCACAGCACAAGATCGACACAACCGACTATTACCTTCTGGCACTGGACGATGAGGTGGCGGAAATCGATGCCCTTTCTCGTGACGTCGCTGTATACCATGCCAGGATGCGTGAAGCCGCCACAATGGCGGGACGGACCCATGACGGCGTCGTTGCGGCGCAGGGAGGCCTGGGTGCTCTTTCCCTGCGTGTGCAACGGCTTGTCGCACGGCGGGACGAGGTGGAGCAGCTGGCGGAAAGCCGTCGCCAGGCGAAACTGCTCCGTGATGCCCAGCAGGCTTCTTCCGAGAGATGCAATGGCGAGATTGCGTTATTCGTCCAGAAAATCGGTTCCATGGAATTCGAGCGCTTCCTGCCGCGGGGCTACGAGCCTATTGAAGAGCGTATCGACAGCTTCCGGGAAAGTCTTTCCAGTGGGGATTTTGCCAGGTGCTCGGAGGACGGTCCTGGCCTGGTGGAGGAGTTGAAGGCGTTCCTTGAGAAGCTGGAGGGTCTGGTCGATGCATTCCATTCCGCAGAGGCGTCTGTTCAGGCCAGGCTGAAGGCGGCGCAGGATGAGATTGCCGCCATAGATCTGGCTGAGCTGAAGCGCTGGTCCCAGAAGCCGGGGGAGATCCAGAGGGCCCTGGAGGACATCGAGAAGAGCACGGGTGAAATCCAGCGGGTGTCCACATCCGGCAACCGGGCAGAGGAGTTCGATGCTCCAGGGAAATGCATCGTCGAGGCACTGGAGACCATCCGAAAGTTCGTGGGCGAGGCCACGGAGAACCATGCCCGCTATGACGCACGGGACGGTATCCGCAAGGCAATCAGGGATGCGCTCAAGGAACTCAAGTACGACAAGCCAGTGTACTATTTCCAGGGCGAACTGCCGGACGGCGGCATCGACGAACTTTCCGACCTGACCATCTACGCCCACAACCCCGCCAACACCGGGAATATGCGCTTGAACCTGGACATGGACGGCAAGCTTTCCTTCGAGGTGTTCCGCGAGGACGAGCAGGGCAACGAACTGGAGGTCTCCCAGCAGGACGCGGTCGCGTGTCACGGCGCGGTACTTGCCTTCGGTGAGCGGATGGCCGCCGCGGGGTTCCGCCTCGAGGTGACGGACTGGGGAAAGGCGAAGGATTTGCCTACGGCCCAGGAACGGGGGCGGATAACCTGGGACGACGCCAATCCCGACAAGCAGGGGAAGTCCCGGCAGGTTGCCTACGAACAGGAACGAAGCCGTGAACGCCAACAGGAATCAGCACGGGAGTAGCCAATGAAGTATTCCGATGAAACGAGACTTTTTGCCAATTTGCGGATTGGTGACCAGCGGCGCCAGATCATCTTCACGGGCGGCGCGGACGATGACTTCATGGTCAATCTGAAGCTGGGCGCATTGCCTGTGGACCAGGCTATCGTTACGTTCCTGCTGGACGGTGGCAACGAACGGAACTACGACCACGTCCTTCTCCTGGACCGCCAGGGCGGTTCTACCATACGCCGTCCCATAGACGACAGGCGGGACGCCTCCGCGTCTCTTGACCGGGAGGCGCAGAGCGTGGATAGGAAGATGAAGGGACGGCAGGCAGTTTCCCTTGACGATAGTGAGGAAGACGCGCTTCCGCAGCCACGGCCCCACCGCGAACAGACTGCGGAGGAGCGCCAGGCCGCCGAGGCAATCAACAGGCTCGGCGGCGGTGACGAGCTCCAGTTGCTGGGACGGGTGAACGAACTGGTGAAGCAGAATCCTTCCAGCCGCTTCGCCATCGTCTACATGTATCCCGATACCATGCTTGTCTCCTCCTCGAATCCCCAGGACCACATTGACAAGCTCCGCCTCATCTCCGAGTGGTCCCACCTCGACAACTGCGACAGCTTCATCGTCCTGGACGAGCATCGGCAGGAGGAGTTCAACAAACTGCTGGACTGGGTCTGGAACAACGACGATTACTCCCGTTACATCTCTCTTGGACGACCGGGGAAGAACGAGCTCGCGGCGTTCCTGCGGAGAATCGTCTGCCGTCATGGTCTCTTCTGCAATGACGTGAATACCATCGCCACCACCGCCTCCGCAGAGGGCACGTCGCTTCGGAATTTCGCCGTCCGGCTGAGGAATTTCATGGCAGACGCGGGGGAGGGTGCATGCCTCGACCATTTCTACAGCGATGCCGACAAGGTACGCTCGCTTGAGGAGGTGCGTCGGCAGATTGACGGTCTCGTGGGCCTATCGGAAGTCAAGGAGTACGTGTCGGACCTGTGCCGTGCCGTGGAGGACAACGAGCGCCTTGTCCGCGAAGGTCGTCAGAAGAACCGCATGCCGCCGCTTCCCCACTTCATGTTCCTGGGCAATCCCGGTACGGGCAAGACGACCGTGGCGCGGTTGCTGGGGCAGCTTTTCCTCAACCTGGGTCTCCGTAGTCGCAATGCCTTCGTCGAGATTGCGTTTTCCGACCTGGTCAGCGATTCTTCCGTTTCTCCCGTGGAAGTGATGATGAAGAAGGTCAGGGAAGCCATGGGGGGCGTTCTTTTCGTGGACGAGGTGTATCTCCTAGCCGAAGACCAGGGTGGTCGCATGGCACTCCAGGCGCTGATGAAGGAAATGGAGGATAAGCGGGACTGTTTCACCGTCATCATGGCGGGATACGCGGAGAGGCTTCCGGAGCTCTACAAGGTGAATCCGGGGTTCAAGACACGCATCGGTCGTAGTCTGACCTTCAGGGACTACTGCACGGAGGAACTGGTGCGTATGGTCGTCGGCAAGCTGGAGGGCGAGGGGCTGTCCGTCCCCTCCGGGACGAAGGAGAAGATAGACGAATACATTGAGTCGCGCCAGCAGCGTGGCGGGCTGGGGAACGGTCGTGGTGCCCGCACTCTCTTCGAGCGCATCTGCGAGACAGTCCGTAAGGACGCGAGCGGAACCCGCCGCGAGGTGCGGGCGTCCGATATCCCCGTGCCCATGTGTCTGCATGCCGAGGAGGCCGAGAAGATTATCGAGGATTTCGAAAGGGACTTCACGGGCATGCCGCGGGTGAAGAAGTTCATGCGCGACCTCTACAAGAAGCAGCTCGCCATGGAGAATCTCCGGAAAGAGCTGGAACTGCGGAAGGAATGCGATGCGGGGAAGGCCGCCTTCAAACCCGAGATGAACAACTGCTTCTTCTTGGGGAATCCCGGCACAGGAAAGACCACCGTCGCGCGGAGAATGGGGAAGCTCTTCTATGCATTGGGGCTCATCAGCGAGGACAAGGCGCTGCGGGAGGTCGATCCGATACAGGCCTTCACCTCCAGCTATGTCGGCGAATACGCTCAGAAGGTGAAGGACGTATTCGACGATGCGCTGGGAGGCGTGCTCTTCATCGACGAGGCGTACCAGCTGGCCAAGGACGACCAGGGGCGCAAGGTGCTGGACCAAATCGTCAAGATGGCGACCGAACCGCGGTACATGGACATGATTGTCATCATGGCGGGTTATCCGGATGAGATGCTGAAGCTCTCGCAGTGCAACCCGGGCCTGAAGCGTCGTTTCCCGAACCAGGTTTTCTTTGACGATTTCAGCATCGACGAGCTGGAGGAGATCTTCATGCGGCAGGTCTCCGGGCGGAGGATGCATGTGCGCCATGAGGAGGAGGGCGGTTTCCGGGCGCATCTCAGGGCCATCCTGGCCAGGATGGCGGTGGAGCGCCACTTTGGGAATGCGGGAGCCGTGATCAACTACTTCGGAGCCGTTTTCGGAAATCAAGCGGAGCGTCTTTCCCGCCAAGAGGACGGCGACCGTCTCGAATTGCTGACGGAGGACCTGATGGACCGTTCCGCCGTGGCGCGTCCGTTCAATGAAATCATGGAGGAACTGGACCAGAAATACGTTGGGCTTTCCTCCGTGAAGAAGCACATCCTGGCTCTGGCGAACCGCATTCGCGTCGGAAGGCTTCGTGCCGCGCGCCTGAACGTGCCCTCCGGCATGGAGGGCAACCATACCTGCCTGATGGGCAATCCCGGGACCGGCAGGAAGAGCATGGCGGGCTACATGGCGGAGATATTCTGTTCCCTGGGCATCGTCTCCCATCCGAAGCTCCGCGTCTGGCGCGGCATAGATTTGAAGGGCTCCTACGTGGGACAGACCAAGGACAAGGTGAACAAGATGTTCGAGGATAGCGTGGACAGCGTGGTCCTCATTGACGAGATATACGGGCTGTGCCCCGACGGGATGCAGAACCAGGACTCCTTCGGCCTGGAGGCAATCAACGCGATTGCCGGCGGGTTGGCGGATGCCCGTAACGCCACGACTGTCGTGCTGCTTTCTGGCGACAGCGAGCGCTTGGAACGCTTCCTTGCGGCAAATCCGCAGTTGTCGGCGTATTTCGGACAGCGGATTCCGTTCCCCGACTACACGGACGAAGAGTGCCTCGAAATCCTGAAACGGCGTCTTGCGGGTGAGCAGTATGTCGTTCCAGAGGAAAAGCAGGAGTGCTTTGACCGCATGGTGCTGGAATGCCTTGCCTCCATGCGCGAAGCGTCCGGCGGTCGTGCGGGGAATGCCTTTGCCGTCAATGGCATCTGGTCCCGCATCATGGCGTCGCGGAACGCCAGGTTCGGGAAGATGCTGGACGAGGGGCGCGAGGTCTCGGACGACATGCTCCGTGCTATTGAAGTTGAGCACGATTTCGGAGAAGAGGAGATTTGATGACCCATGAATACGCAGTATCTTGAGGCGATGGAGTGGCTCCTAAAGGAAATGGAGACGTGTCAGGCACGGCTGAACAACCTGGACAGTGAAAGACAGCGCGTTGCTGCTGAGGCGGCTCTGACGAAAAGGAGACTCGATGAGACGCGGTCGGAAGGCGAGTCTGCGAAATGTGAAAGGGCGAAGCTAGAGCAGGAACTGTCCCAGGCATTGCAGGCGATGGAGTATCGGAAGGACGACGTCCGCGAGGAGTTTCCCCAAAAGAGGGCTTTGCTGGAAAGGAAGCATGGGGAAAAGGAGGAATTGCTCCTGCGTCTGGAGGAAACGAGGAAGTCCATGGCTCCTACCATGTCGGAGATCGAGTCCTTGAACCAGGAGAATGCGGCGTTGGAGAGCGAAATCGCGGGATTGACGGAGAAACTCCAGGAGAGAAGCGGTCTGCGGCGTAGGCTGGAGGATTTGAGGGGACGGCTTGAGACCGCCATGACGTTGAAGACGGGTTTTGCACAGAAAGGGGAGTTCTCCCGGGCGCTCCTGGAAGAGAATCCAGAATTACGGACGCCACAATGCACTGCCGCATTGACGCAGTATCAAATTCTCAATGCGGATTTACAGGAGAAGGTTTTTGAAATGAAGGATTGACGGATATGGACAGAGAAAGCTTAGTGCAGTTGATGCGGAGGGACGGAGTCAACGAAAGTTCTCCTGGTCTGCCGGGGGTCGTATGCCGAAAATACGCGGAGTTGGTCCGCCTTTCCGCTGGTTTTGTGGCTCTGGCGAAGGACCGGGAGGCTCTGGATCAGCTCTCGGCATCACTCAGGGCAGCTGAGGCGGATACACAGACTCTTCAGAAGGAATTAAGGAAGGCGAAAGACGATGCGAAGAGGCAGAAGGCCAGTTCTCAGAATGAACTTGATTCGCTTACCGGTGATTTGGCTTTCCTAGACGAGAGGCTTCAGACGGAGACGGAGGGTATCATCGGTTTGAAACGGGAGATTACCCAGGTTGAATCCTGTCTTCAGACACGGGATCGGCTGTTGAAGAGGAAGAGCAGTTTGGCGGACGAAAAAAAACGTCTTGAGGGTGAGATAGCCAATCTGGGGGAGGAATATGAAGCCAACATGAGCAAACTGTCCGTCCTTGAACCCATCGTGACTGAACTTGAGCAGGAAGAAGCGCGTATGTCACAGCTTCTGGAAGACCTTTGGAAGAGTCTGCCGAGGGATGCCTTTGATAGAATGTGCTAATGCTGGTCGCCCAGGAGAAAATACGTGAAAAGGGGTGCGTGCAGAGTCAAATTCTCCAGGAATGGGAGTAATTCTGTATATTATGTGCCCGAACGAAGTTTTTGGACTTCCGACTTAGACATTTTTCTTTTGTATCTATGGACTTGAAGGGCTGGATAAACGCGAAAAGCGAGGAACGCAGGCAGGAACAGCAGCGGCGCCAGGAAGAGGCGGAACACGCCCAGAAGGCGGAATTTGCGCGTCGCAGTCAGGCTGAACTGGAGGCGGTGAAACCGCATCTCCTGTGCGGAAGCGACCATGCGGCATTGGAGCAGTATTTCAGGTCGCTGCTTGTTTTGCGCGGGGAAGCCAAGTCGTTTTTTTCCGAGGAGGAGCAGTCCGACTTCGCGGTAAGGAAACTCGCGAAGAGCCTCGGTCTCGGGGACGAAGAACGGCACATCATGCAACTGGAGGTCTCCTACTATGACGAAATCGCCAAGCAGCAGCTACTGGGGGGATTTGCCGCCAGCGCAGACAAGGGCGTCGTCAGCTGCTTCTTCTGCGATTTTGTGAAACTGCTTGGCGAGGGATACGAATTCAATGGGGAGCCCCGGGAGTTGTTCCGTGCGCTGGCGGGGGGATTGTTCAAGTTATCAGAGAACGACAATCAGTCCCTGGAACGGCTTTGCGGAACAATCGCCTCGGGAAACGGGTGGTTCACACCTGGGCAATTCGGGGACATTCCCAAGCCTGTATTGGACCGCTATCTTGAAATGGCGGATGTTGACTACCTCGTGGTCGACCTTTCCAGCGGACCGCAATCGGAGAAGTATCCAGTCCGTTACTCCCAGGAAGCTCCCGATTCTGCTGCGGATACCTGCCGTACGACGGAACTGTGGCTGAAGCGTATACCCTTTGGGGCATTCCTGATGGGTAGTCCCGAGGACGAAGGGGGGCATTCTGGTAATGAATGTCAGCATCGGGTGACCTTGACGCAGGATTTCTACCTCGGCGTCTTTCCAGTGACGCAACGGCAGTGGGAACTGGTCATGGGCGAGAATCCGTCGTATTTCAAGGATGTCGGTCCCTGCGCCCCCGTGGAACAGGTCTCCTACGACGACATCTGTGGCAAGAACCGCCCCTGGCCCGCGGATACGTCGGTGTCGGCAGACTCCTTCCTGGGGCGTATCCGCGCGAAGACAGGGCTGACTTTCGACCTTCCTACGGAGGCGCAATGGGAATATGCCTGTCGCGCGGGAACTACCACCGCATTTTCCTTCGGAAATTCCTGCGATGGCACCCAGTGCAACTGCAAAGGGATAGCCCCCTATAGGACGACAAACAAGGGGCCATATCTCGAGAAACCTACGCCCGTGGGGGAATACAGTCCCAATCCCTGGGGGCTCTACGATATGCATGGAAATGTATGGGAGTGGTGCCGGGGTTGGTCTGAACCATATTTCGGAGAGGCCACCGACCCCGTGGGCGCTGCAACGGGTTTGAGTCGCGTGATACGTGGAGGCGGTTGGGAGGCCATCGCCTGGAACTGCCGATCAGCGGACCGCCTCAGTTTTGCGCCTGACATCCGCCTCAACGACGCTGGCTTCCGCCTCGCACTTCTCTCAGGGCAAGATTCTAAAGTTGTTCCCACATATGAAACCGCAGATGAGCTTGTAATCTTCAGTGTTGAGGACTGATGCTTGCCCCTCGTTGCGCTTGCGCCTGACGGCGCGCGCTACACGAGGGGCGCACCTACGGGGGGCTTGCGCCCCCCCTGCCGAAACTGGGCTTCGGCGGTTGCGCCGCCTTGCCCCAGGATAGAATTATGGTCTAGGATAGGAGTCAAAAAGATGTTTGATGATCAATTTACGAGAAAGGAGATTGTTTCTCCTGTTGATGGTACTTTTCAGGCGTATTATGTTCGGAAAGGCAAGCCTGGTTCTCCGTGCATGGTTGTGATGCACGGTCATGGTTCCATGGGGAATCAGCTGTTCACGCGGAAAGACATTGCGGAGAGCTGGACTGCCTTTTTGATCCAGAATGACTTCAGCATCATTTCTCCTGACATGCGGGGGAATACCTGGATGAATGCCACGGTGGTGGAGGAGCTTTCTGCAATGCTGAAAGTGGAGAAGGAGTTGCTGAAGTGGGACCGCCTGCTGATCACTGCGGGGTCCATGGGCGGCACGGGTGCCTTCATTTTCGCGTTGCGTCATCCCGAGCAGGTGGATGGCATTGCGGCATTCGGTGCGGCCACGGATTTTCGCGCGTATTGCCAGTGGCTGGATACCCAGGAATTGCCCATCCTCAAGGAAATCCAGAAGGCCATCCTGGAAAATTATCCCACGGAGGAGTCCATGGATTTGCATTGTGCCTGGAAGCATGCGGACAAATTGACCATGCCAATCTGGTATCTGCATGGCGGGGCGGACGAACTCATTACCGTGGCACAGGCACACGCGTTGGTGGAACAAATGAAGAATCAGCCCAATTTCCATTACCGTGAAATCCCAGGCGGAAACCACGATTCGCCTTTGGCATATTATGTGGAGACGGTGACGGAATTGCTTGCGGGATAGAGCGTCCGGGAATATTATTTCCCTTGTACACTGAAGTGGATGGTGCATTCTTCTGGTGCTCTCATCCAGTAGCTAGCCAGGGAATCCAATTCATAAGGATGTACGTAGATTTTCTCCGTCTTGTCGAAGGTCCAGATCTCGATCTTTTCAAGAATGGCTTTCTCTGTGTCGTTGTAAGGCACCAGCTTTCCAGGCATGGCCACCAGGTTCCAGCCGGCTTCCAGTGTTAGTGTCACGACTTTCTGGTCCATGGCGCCACTCTCCAAAATCTCCTTGAGTTCCTTCACCGTCTGTTTCAGTTCGTTTACATCGCTACGCAACGCCTGGTTTTCCGTCTGCAATTCTGCAATGGCATTCTGCTGGGTGACATTCTCTGTCTGCAGTTTCTCGATGGCCGAGAGGTGTGACTCCAGGGTGTCCTGGGTGGACTCGTTGGCCTGCTGCAGGGCGCTGGTGGCATTCTTCTGGGCGTCATCCGCATCCTTCAGTTGTTTCGTCTGCAAATCTAGATTGCCGGAGAGGGCGCTGATGTCGCTATCCAAATTCTCGTCGGTTTCCTTCAATTCGTTAACCGCCGCAGTCACCGCCTTGTTCTGCACGGAATTCTCGGAGTCGGCATCCAACTCCTCATCCACGGTGACATTGATTGTCTGCCACTCGAGGCCGTCTTCGGTCTTGGTCAGGACCTGTCCCGCTTCACCGCTTTCGGAAGGCACGCCGATTATCCCATCCACGGTCTCCTGCAATGTGGCGATATTGCCTTCCATAGTTCCCTGCGCCGTATTCAGCGAATCGATGCTATTTTGAAGTGTAGTGTCCGCGGTTTGTAGGGCCGCGATGTCGCCCTGCATTGCCGTATCAGCAGCTGCAAGGTCGGTGGCTTTGGTCTTCAGGGTAGCGATGTCGCCCTGCATGGTGGTGTCTGCGTCGGCAAGTCCGTCAATGCTGGTCTTCATGGCGGTGTCCGCGCCTTCCAGGTTAGTGGCCTTGGTTTGTAGAGTAGCGATATCGCCCTGCATGGTGGTGTCTGCG
>DCIO01000122.1 GCA_002315885.1 Lentisphaeria bacterium UBA1724 | reverse complement strand
CTGTTGACTGCGGCGGTTGCTGTGGGGAGGGAGGCTTCCCCTTGCTCAAAAAAAAACGCACGCCGGCGTGAGGCCTGCGTGCGTTGTCCAGGGGGATTGAGATATTGCTTAGACTTCTGGACCGAAGAAGAGTTTTCCGACCTTATACCAGCAGAAAACGATGGTAACGATGATAATGGCTGCGAGCATATTTGATTCTCCTATTGAGTGAAATTCGTGGGGGAGTCTGACGGGATTGTCAGGCGGCGTGGAATTCAATCAGGAGAGGCTCGGTCCGGCTCGTTTCGGGAAAGCGTGGGTTATGATTCTAGCGGAGACATGACCGCTGTCATGAAGGAGTCCGCACGCAGGATTTCTCCAAGTGGCACAACCCAAAAACACCACTTGGGGAAATGCGTGCAGACTATTCTCGGCGCGTTTGCGCACATTGGCATTTGTGTTTTCTCCCAGGGATTTCGCCTGGTTTTCGAAGAGTGAGGCATTCTGTTCGCATTTAGCGCAGTCAATGCGAGCCAGTGAAGACGCCTCAGTCAGGTTGTTCTTGCGGTTGTGTCCTGTCGTGGTTTCGGCTTGCAAGGCGACCTGAAGAAGCAGAAGCATGCAGAAGAGTCCACACAGAATGACCCTGCCGAAGAATTTCAGCAATGGCTTTCTGGCTAGGATGGCGTGGATTTTCTGCACGATGAAAGGGGGGATTGTTATTTGCAACCGCAGTCGCAATGATGCTGGTGGTCGGTGTCCTCAAAAGGTCGTGCGGAGGAGAAGTCTTTCAGGTTGTAGTGGATGAGCTGTTCTGGCATTGGCAGGCGACAGAGTTCCACGTTGCTCTCCTGGAAGAAATGCTCTGCCAGGGAGTCATGATAGCTGGAGAAAATCACCACGCGGACAACGCCGACGGCGATCAGTGCCTTTGCGCAGGAGGTGCATGGGAGGTTCGTCACGTAAGCCGTGGCGCCCTCCAATGCCATTCCGTGTCGTGCGGCCTGGCAGATGGCGTTGATTTCCGCGTGGTTTGTTCGGACGCAATGATTATCCACCACCAGGCAACCATCTTCGTAGCAGTGTGCCGTTCCCGGGAGGGAACCGTTGTATCCTGTGGAGAGGACATGGTGGTCCTTCACGAGAATGCAACCGCAGTGCATACGGGGACAGGTGGCTCTTTCGCTGGCCAGCATGGCCAGTTTCATGAAATAGTCATCCCAGTTCGGACGATATGCGGGGGCACCGTGCTCTGGTTTGACGATGGTTGGCTCGGCGGACATTGCGTTGTGGGGTTAGAGTTGGTCGAAGAGATCGGTCTCGGTTTCGTCATCCAGCTTCAAGTCTGCGCTTGCCCAGATCTTTTCCTTGAGGAGCGGATTGGAGCTGACGGAACGATCCTGGATCTTGTTGAGGAAGCGCCGCATCTGGCGGTCGAGTTTCTCGAAGGTGCCTGCGATGGCGGCCAGGGTGGTGTCGGCTTTGGCGGAGGCATTGAGGCTGACGTTGTTGCCATTCAGCAGTGCTTCGCAGCTCTTCAGGCCCCGTTCGCTGCCCAGGACCATTCTGAGGGTAGAGAGTTTTGCATAGTCTGCGGAGAGCTTGTCGGCCAGTTTCTGGGCCAGGGCGCGCTCGTCCTCGGCGATTTCCACGTGTTTTCCAGTGAGAAGAAGATCCATAGTTTATACCTCCTGGTTCTGGTTTATGTTCTAGTGGGTTCGCCCGCCTACGCGGGTTCCGCGCTAGGGAAAATTCGTCATTGCAGACACAAAATACACCAACTTTTGAGTTTATCCAGAGGTATTCTGAAAATTATGACTCAAAAGAGGGCCCCAGGTAGACTTTTTTCGCATTTTCGTCTTTCACCAGCGCCTCGCCTGTGCCCGCAAAGAGGATTTCGCCTGCGCAAATCAGGTATGCTCGGTCGACGATGGCGAGGGTTTCGCGGACATTGTGGTCCGTGATGAGGATACCCAGTCCCCGGTCTCTCAAAGTAGCGATGATTTTTTGGACTTCATAGACATTCTTGGGGTCCACGCCACCGAATGGCTCGTCCAGCATGATGAAATCTGGTGAGGTGGCCAGTGCCCGTGTGATTTCCAGACGTCTGCGTTCGCCGCCGGAGAGTGTGAGTGCCTTCTGGTCGGCCAGGTGGGTCAACTGGAGTTCCTCCAGGAGTTCCGCCAGGCGCTCCTTCTGCTGCTTGGGCGTCAAATCCAAGGTCTGCAGGACGGCTTCCACATTTTCCCGGACGGTGAGTTTTCGGAAGATGGAGGGCTCCTGGGCTAGATAGCCCATGCCGCGCCGTGCCCGCTGGTACATGGGGAGCTTGGAGATGTCTTCTCCCTGGTAGTGGATGGTTCCGCCGTCAGGGGCGATCATTCCAACGATCATGTAGAATGAGGTGGTTTTGCCTGCGCCGTTGGGGCCCAGCAGTCCCACGACCTCTCCAGGATGGACTTCCAGGGACACGTCATTGACCACGCAACGCCCGCCGTAGATTTTACGCAGATGCTGTGCGGAAAGGAGAAGCGGTTTTTCCTGGACTGGATGGGTGTTGTCAGCCATGGCTATTTCTTTTCTTCGGTGGTTTTCGGCAGGACATCCAGCACAGGGAGGGCGTTGTCTTTCTTGGACTTGTTGGACTGGACGGGTAGTGTGATGATGGCGCGCTCGGCATTCAGGCGATTCTCCTGGATGTCGTAGGTGATGCGGGTGGAATTCATGACACGGCCATCCGCCAGGACGGTGCATTTGCCTTCCAGGACGATGGCGCCGCCGTTGGACATGTCCCATTCCGCCTGGTCACCCGTAGCGCTACGGCCGTCTGGGGTATGGATGCGGACGCGACCCGTGGCCTGAATTTTTTCGGGGCGGCTGGTGGCCTCGCCATTTTCTTCGGCGAAGAAGAGTGTCATGTGGTCGGAATTGAGAATGAGACGCACTTCGTCACCCTGGAATTGCTTCTTCAATTTTTCCAGCGTTTCTTCCGTGGGGATGAAGGTGACTTCCACATTGCCGTCCAGTTTCGCGATTTTCTTCAGGATGGTCTCCATGTGGTCGGCGGCGATGGTGACCTTCCCCGTCAAGGGGAGATTTTTTGTCTCGGCCTTGGCGGGTTGCTGGGACTGTTCCGGGGACGTTGTCTCCTGGGCGAATGCGGTGGAGCAGAGGAGCAAGGCGACGAGGATGCTGAGAGCCTTTTTCATAGGTGTGTGAAAACTATTGCTGATTGGACTTGCGCCATTTTTGGAAGGCGCCGAGCTGGAAGTCGATGCGGACTGCGTCTCGAATGACGATTCTGAGGCCGTCTTTTTCGTCCGCAAGATAGATGTCATAGCCTACGCCGGAGATGGAGAAGCCGTCCGTGCCGTCCAAATGGATGGCGCTTTCGCTGCGGACGAGTCGTGTATCCTGGTTGTAGAGGCAGTGTGGGCTGACGACATGGTAGGCGCTGCGCTGGGCTTCCTGTTCATTGTCATCCAGGATGGTCATCTGGAAGCCCGTCAAGTCGTAGTTGGGCTTCTGGATGCGCGCGTCATCTCCCCGGATGGTCCAGTTCAGCTTTTCCATTTCGCCATTTTGGAGGACTTCGGTGACGCCGTTGGTCTGGAAGCCCTTCAGCTCGACTTTCTCCAGGTTTCCCAAGTTCAGTCCCGCGGCATGAAGGAGCATTGAGGCAGCTAGGATGAAGAGGAAGAATCGCATCATTGTTTCGGGATATGATAGTGTTCCAGTTGCATATCCCATTTGTCCTGGAGTTTCAGGAGCCATTCCGCAGTCTCTCGGATGGCGCCGTGCCCACCGAAGGCGTCCGTCTGGAGGTCTGCGGCGGGGAGCACCTCTGGGGATGCGTCTCCCACGGCGACGCCGATACCCGCCACCTGCAGAGCATATCCGTCAATCAGGTCGTCACCGATAAAGAGGCATTCGGAGACATCAACGCCTTTTTCCGTGGCGATTTGCTGGAGTGCTTCGGCTTTGTTCCAGCACTTCTCCACCAGGAAATCCATCTTGAGTTCCGCAGCGCGGGTTTGGTTTGCCTTGCTGACCCGCCCGGAGATGATTCCCACCAGGATGCCGGCCCGGTGGAGCATGGTGATGCCCGAGCCGTCCCGTACGTAGAAGAACTTGATTTCGTCAGGGGTGCCCGTATAGCCGATACGCCCATCGGTGAGGACGCCATCCACATCAAGCGCAATGAGCTTGATTTTCTTGGCGGCATCCTCGGCTGTGGTGTTGGCTGCGAGGAATTTTTTGTCGCAGAGGGTTTTCATTTACGGGCAGATGGCGTGGATTTGCTTCATGGAAGTCAGGAGCTCCTTCAGGTCGGAGAGGCGCAGGGAATTGGCGCCGTCGGAGAGGGCCTTTTCGGGAACGGGGTGGGTTTCCAGGAAGAGTGCATCAATGCCCACGGCGCATGCGGCGCGTGCCAGTGGGGGGACGAATTCGCGGTTTCCGCCGGAGGAGGTGCCATTTCCGCCAGGAAGCTGGACGGAGTGCGTGGCATCGAAGACCACGGGGCATCCCAGGCTGCGCATGATTGCCAGACCCCGCATATCCACCACCAAGTTATGGTATCCGAAGGTGGTTCCGCGGTCGGTCAGCAGGATGCGTTCATTGCCGGTGGTCTCGATTTTCTTGACCACGCCCGCCATGTCTTCGGGAGCCAGGAACTGTCCCTTCTTGACATTCACGGGTTTCCCCGTGCGTCCTGCGGCCAGGAGCAGGTCGGTCTGGCGGCTCAGGAATGCGGGAATCTGGAGCATGTCCACCACTTCGGCGGCCTGTGCGCACTGTTCGGGCTCGTGGACATCGGTGATGACGGGGATGTGGAATTTCTCCTTGACTTTGCGGAGCATTTCCAGACCCGCCTCTTCGCCAGGACCGCGGAAGGAGTTGATGCTGGTGCGGTTGGCCTTGTCAAAGGAGGCCTTGAAGACGTAATTCAGTCCCAGGCTGTCGCAGATTTCCTTTGCGGTTCCTGCGATTTCCTGGCAGATTTCATCGGATTCGGCGACGCAGGGTCCTGCCAGAACAAGCAGCGGGCATCCAGGGCCGACGCTGATGCCAGGCGCAATTTCAAAGACTTTTTGGCTCATGATGGAAAGTGTAGAATTGGGTTAGTTTGGTAAAAACGGGGAGCGTACTATGCTTTGACGCTTTGGCTGGCCAGGAGTTCCTCCACGCGGGCGATATCCTCGGGCACATCCACATCCGCCGTGCGTTCCGTGGTAGTCAGGACACAAATCTTGGCGCCATTCTCCAGGGCGCGGAGCTGTTCCAGCTTCTCGCAGGCTTCCAGGGCTCCCGTTGGCCAGGAGACGAACTGCTGCAGGAAATCCCGGCGGTATGCGTAGAGTCCCCAGTGGAGGAGGGGTTCCACGCCCACGCCGCCCACACGCTGGAAGGGAATGGGTGCCCGGGAGAAATATAATGCCAGATTTCGATTGTCCAGAACCACCTTCACCGCATTGGGGTCCTGGGGATCACGGCCTGCGACGGAGAAGGGCACCGCCACAGTGCCCATGTCCGCGCCGGATTCGGTCATCTGCTGGACCAGCTGGTGCAGGACGGTGGCGGGGATGAGGGGTTCGTCTCCCTGGACATTCACGATGAGGTCGGCGTCAATGCCCTGGATGGCTTCCCAGATGCGGTCGCTGCCAGAACGGCACTCGGGGCTGGTCATTACCGCTTTCCCGCCGAAACCGATGACGGTGTCGAAGATGCGCTGGTCGTCGGTGGCCACCAGGACTTCCTGGAAATCAGGGCATTTGCTGGTGGACTCGTAAGTCCACTGGATCATGGGCTTGCCTGCGATGAGCGCCAGGGGCTTGGCAGGGAAGCGGGTGCTGCCGTAGCGGGCGGGAATGACTGCGATGGTCTTCATGGTATTTGATTTTTCCAAATGGGTGGATTTTTGATTGTTAGGAAGGAAATTTTGCGGATTGTCGCCGTGAGTCTGGCTACAATCTTTCGACATCGTGTGCCATGCGTGCCACCAGCAGCAACCAGGAATGCTTGGCGTTCTCCAGGAATTCTATCGTGTCTTCGTCACGTGGGTCGCAGGCATGCAGTGCCACAGAGAGGTAGAGGGATTTCAGGGTGTTGAGATAGAAGCCCTGCATCGCAGTATGGACGGCTTCGCTCAATTTGTTCGCATGGTGGATATTGGGTGGTTGCAGTGCGTCTCGCAATTCACGCAATTTTGGGACTGCCGCATTTGTGGGCCAACGTTGGAAGAAGATGCAGACGACCCGCAGGAGTGCCAATGAAATCTCGGGAGTGAGGGTCTTGAGTTTTTCCAGCATGGGCTTGGGCGTGCCCCCGATGGTGGTGAAAGCGGTAGCCAGGGTGCAGTAGGCATGGTCGTCCTGCTCCGTTACTGCCTGGCAGAGCGCGCGGTTGAGGACATCACGCCCGGAGGAATCTCCCAGGAATGCCAGGATTGTGGCGGAACGGACATCGTGCTTGACTTCGAAATCTGCCTCTATCACGCGGCGTGCCTGGTCGGGGCGATTGAATACCGCGGCCAAATCGGAGGCCGTTGGGGCCAGGAAGGTATCCTCTGTCTGGAGGGCCTCCGGGGGGAGCAGCCCTTTGCCAACCAGTTCTTCCTGGATGGGCTTCAGGGGGAGTTTTCGCAGGGAAACACCGGATTGGATGGCATGGAAGGCAAGCAACCCCGCGGCAACGCCTTCCCGATGGAGCAGGTCATCTGTATTGCAGGCACGTGCCACGTCCTTGTGGGTGGAAATGCCCTTTCCCAGGACCATCATTCCCTCGATGCGAAGCGGGAGCATGGCCCGCAGGGGAATCCAGGCCTCCAGTGGTTTTTGGCTGAAATCCTCCATCCAAAGCAACGGGTGGCAGGATTCCTGGAATGAGGGCAGGTAGACAGTGGAGACTGCGAGGGTGTCCTTGAAGCGCCGCTGAAGGATGAGGTCGTGTGGGAGAAGCGTGAGTTCTCCCTGGATGCGTGCGCGGTCGTTTCTGACAAGATGGGATTTGGTAACGAAGTGTTGTTCTCCCCGCAGATGGGCCAGGGTATGGGAGAACGTGGTATCCAACAGGTCGTTTTGAGGGCCAAGTGCCCCTTCTGGATTGCCGAACGGATTTGGTGGCGTTCGTGGTGCGACCACTGCGCCGTGGGTAATCAATTCCGGTTCGTGGGGATAGTGTATGGAAGCTCCCGCAAAAGTCGCAATGGCGGCGTAGCCCGTGGCATCAATGATGATTGGCGCGTGGACGAGACAGGAGGACCCGTCCGGTGCAATGACCAGGACGCCTTCCACGCGATTCTGGTGCATCAGTATGCCACCCACAACTGCGTGGAACCAGATCTCGACTCCCGCTTTCGCCAGTTCTCCGATATTCCCCGCCACGTAGTCTGAGGAAACCAGCAATAGCACCCGAAGGCCTTTCTCCGCGGCGGTGAAGGCCGCCGAGACTCCATCTGGTCCCGTGCCCACAATGATGACATCTCGGTCTGGGGCCTCGGAAACAAGTGACTCCAGGGCAAATGGGACCTTAGTCATCTGGGCAAATGGCCTGATGACGGGAGCCTTCCAGAGCAGTTGGGAATCCGTGGTGTTGATGCGGCTTTCGATGCCCTGGAAGGTCTTTGCGATGGGCACCGAAGGGATGGTCTCCCGCAGGAGCATGGTGACATCCGTGTCGGCGGCATGGTATAGCGGGAGTTCCCTGGATGGTGTCAACCCTTCCCAGGCATCGTTCAGGAAATGGAATTTGGCCCATTCTGCCGCGGCGATGGTCTTTTCCGTGTAGGCATCGGCCCGCAGGAGCATATCGGCATGCAGAATGCCAGGGAGGTCATTTTGCCTCAGGCGGAATGCACGGCGATATTGGCAGAAGGGGGCAAAAGTACCGTTGGTTCCCACGGGCTCCAGGGATACCTCCAGGGTGGCGCCAGAGGATTTTTCCGGAGGGCGACAATCACCAATGATGTTCCATTGGAAGACGCATTCGGAGAGTCCGCTGGAACGTCGTTGCAAGCGCATCTGGAAGGGCAGGCATCCATCGCAAGTCGCGTCCACCACGGCCTTTGCCGCGATGGCGAAATATCCGCTCTTGCTGTAGAAGATCCATCCTGCCAGACGGTGTGTGCCTGCTTCGTGGAGGGGGCGTAGCGGAATGGCGCCGAAGAGGTATTCCGCTCCTGCTTCCAGGAGCATCCTGTCCAGTTTTGCCTGGTATTGCGCGGGAGTGCCGTGTGCGTCGTCCAGCTGTGATGCCTTCAGGAGGGTGTCTTTATCCAGCCGTCCAATCACATCGTCCCCCAGGGTATTTCCGCTGGAAGTCACGATCACGCGTCGTCCCGCCTTTCGGAGTCTCACCGCCAAATCGCACCCCGCGAGTATGGCGCCGATGATAAGTACATCGACTTCTTGAACGACGGGGACGAGGATTTCCATGGTGAGGGGAGAAGTGCAAGCGAAATGCTATATTTAAAAAAAGAACGGGCGACTTGGCATAACATAACCGAAACGGGATGGAATTCCGTAGTATGCCGGCGGAAAATCACGAAAATCACCGCGTTTGCCCTAGAAAGACCTTTTGCATTTTGCTGAAAATGAAAGAGCCTGGCTTCAAGTCAATATTTTGGTCGCTGCCGATTTTGGCGGTGTTGCTTTATGTTGCCTGCATGCCATGGATGGAATTGCGTGGCAGTGACGAGGCAGTATATGCTACCATCGCCTCCGAAATGGCCCGGAGCCACAATTTCCTTCAGCCCACTTTCCATGGGCAGCCAGTGGGGGTATTTCCTCTTTATCCATGGCTGGTCTGCCTCTTCTCGGGCTTCCAGCAACCGGGGGAAATTGCGGTCAGGCTGCCCTCTGTGTTGGCGATTTTTGGAATGGCCCTGGGGGCTTTCCTGATGGCGCGTCGTCATCGTGATGCCCATGCGGGGGTCTTGGCGGCGCTGATTGTGCTGACTTCCTTTGGCGCGATGCGCGTGGGCATTGTGGGGCAGGGCGAGGCACTCCATGCCGCGTTGCTGAGCGGCGCCTGGTTCCTTTGGCACACGCTGGGGCCAATCAAACGCAAATGGAATACCGCCTGGGGAGTCTCTCTGGGACTGATTTTCCTGGATCTGTTCAATGTGGGATTGCGGGGGGTAATTCTCTTCTATCTGCCCTTCCTCTTTACCACAATGCCTCCACGGACACGGCGATTACTGCGTTCCAAGGAACACCTCCGCTGGCTGGTCTTCTTCGCATTGGCGTCATATCTCTGGGTGACACTCTTCTGCAAACAGTCACTGTTGGGATGGAATGCGCTGGTGGGGCCGCTCTCCTCTTCTGCTGCCCCCGAGGGCTTCTTCCATCATCTCCTGTTCTTCCCCTTCCAATGCTTCTGGGATATGCTCCCCTGGGGACTTTTCCTGTGGATGCCCTTCTGTCTGGCACTGCGCCCCCTGGAACCCTCGGGGTCCATTTGCGGTTTCCTGCGGGCGGCGGTGCTTTGTATTTTTGTGAGCTACTGGCTTCTGCCTGGGCACTCGTCGCTGCTGATTCTCGCGGCATTGCCCCCCATGGCGGTGATGATTGCCTTCACTTTGCCGATTGTCATGCACAGAAACGAGCCATTCTGGAGGCGTTTCGGATACCTGGGGACTGCCGTTGTCAGCGTAGGACTTTTCTATGCCATCGTCCATTGGGCGTGGGTGGCGGCGAAGAAAATTCAATTTGAGAATTGGGATGCGGTCAGGGCTTTCCCGGAATACGGCATTGCGGTTGTCATCGTTTTGTTGTTGTTGCTGGTGGCGGTTTGTGTCTGGGGACGCCGCCCCAACGCGCTGGGATTGGCGTGGCTTGCCGCGGGAATGCGTGTGACTTGGGTGGTCATGGTTTCGCTGACGGCATTCCTGACGTTGGAGAATCGCGGTTTTGTTGCAAGACAACTCATGGAGGGAGTTCCCGAAAAGGCAGACGCGGCCATTTCGGTTACCTCTGCCTCCGCGCCCATTGTGGATGTGAAAGAAGAAATTCCAGAAGGATGTGTTTTGTATTTCATGGCGGAGCACTATTCTTATCCCGCGCAGCTCTTCTATACGGGGCATGCCATCCGCCGCATCCAGAAGGGTGAGCAGCTTCCCAAGGAAGAAGAGGTCATTTTGGCCGCGGAGAATCAGCCTGTCTTCCCTGGATGGACCTGGGATAAGATCAATGGACCTGTGAATTTCAACCTCCATCGAGAGGTGGTGCCTTCTCCATTGGCTGTGGAGCCGATGATGTTCACCTGGAAATTTTCCGGTCTGGTATATCGGCGCGTGGAGGTTATCTCTGACAAGTACCCGGAATACGGCAGAGATTATTATTTGGAAAAACCCTACAACCTTTATCGCGGGAGATATTCCAACGATAAGTAAGGTGTCAAGCCGTTTTCCGCGCAGGGATTAAATTACAGCGAATTACTGCTCTTCTTTTTTTCAACTTCGCGACTTGTAGTTTGCGATACAAAAACAAGTTTTCATGAAAAAGTTTCTCCTTTTTCTAGGGGCATTGATGGCCTCTTGCGCCCTCTTTGCTTCTGGCTTCTCCATTTTGGAACAGTCTGTCTCGGGATTGGGACGGGGACTGGCGGGTATGACTGCCAGCACCGACGACCCCTCTGCACTTTATTTCAACCCCGCCAGCGCCGCATGGATCGAACGCCCCACTATGGTGGGCGGGTTACATCTGCTGACGGGTGACGTGCATGTCCATGACGAGGGAAGCACCATCCCCGGCCATCATAGTGGCGATATTATCCGCCAGACTGAAATCCCTAATTTCGATTTCGTCTATCCCATCGGCGATGGCCTGACCCTGAATGTGGCTACCAGCGCCACCAGCGGAACTGCCACGAACTATCATAAGGATTGGTCGGGACGCTATTTTGGCATTGATACCTCCATTGCCGTCATCGAAATCCTCCCGTCGGTTTCCTATCGGCTGACCGATACCGTCGCGGTGGGTGTGGGAGTCATGTTTGATTATGCCAAAATGAAGGCGTTGCAGAAGATTCCCGCAGGGGCCTATTTCGATCCCTCAAATCCCTACGGCCATGACGCGAAAATCCGTTCCGAGGGCGATGACTACGCCGTCGGCTTTTCCGCAGGTGTGGTCTGGATGCCTTTCGAGGGGACGAAGTTGGGCCTGGCATATCGCTCCAGTATGGAATACACCCTGGACTTGGATTGCAAAATCTACCAGATTCCTGAACCACTGGGGACGGCTCTGGGCACGGGCAGCAGCTACAAGGACCATGCCAAGATGAAGCTGAAGATGCCCCAGAATGTCAATTTCGGCATCCAGCAGGCAATCACCGAGAAACTGACCCTGATGCTGGATATTGCCTGGACTGACTGGAGTGTTATGAAGGAGATGACGACCAAATTCGAGAAGGGCACCTTGACGGGCAAGACATCTACCTCCGTCATGAATTGGCATGACTCCTGGCGCTTTTCCCTGGGCGGCGAGTATAAGCTGACGGACAAGTGGACCCTTCGCCTGGGCGGCACCTTCGATGAACGAGCCGTTACCAAGCATACCAACAAGGTCTGTGAACTGCCTGATACGCATCGCTATTGGGTTTGCGTGGGCGCATCCTATCAGCTGACGAAACAACTGCGCATTGACGCGGCGTGGAACCACCTCTTCTTCCATCCCGGTCACGCCCAGGAGACGCTGGCAGAGGGGCAGTATACCAAGGGATGCTATCGCGGTTACACAAATCTCTATTCCCTGGGCATTAAATACGAGTTCTAGTAACAATTCCCAATTTGATTCAATCGCCACGGGTGTTTGCCCGTGGCTTTTTTGTTTTTTGGCATTTGTGTGTGTGCGAAAATGCGAAAGAGGGTGTATTTTATTCCCGTTATTCGTAAAACGAACCCCTCTTTGTTCTATCGACCATGTCTTCCACGCAGAAAATCTACCATTGTGGTGATCTGAGTTATACTCCTCGCCAGCTCTTCATGCTCTTTTTCTGGCTGATGTTGGGAGGTGCATGCATGAGCCTGGCGTTGATGCTGCCTGGGAATATCCTGCCCATCCAGATGAAGAGCCTGGGGCTATCGGATACGGCGAAGTGGTTCATTCTGAGTTTCATCGGCCAGGTCTTCAATATGACCGTCTGCCCGTATATCAGCGTGGCCAGCGACCTGTGCCGTAGCAAATTGGGGCGGCGTATCTATTTCATCATTATGTCCATGCCGCCGATTGTATTGTCGTTGATTTTGTTTGCATTCACCCAGAAATTCGGGGCTCAGCTGGCCACGTGGGTTCAGCCCTATTGGTCCACCTCTCCCGCCACCATGACTGCGGTTGTCATGGGCATTGCGATGTTGCTCTTCCAGTTCTTCATGATGTGGATCAATTCCGTCATCTGGTATATCTTCATCGACATCGTCCCCGCGGAATTTTTTAGTCGCATCATGGCGTGTATGCGGTTGGGATTCTCGTTGGTCGCGTATTTATTCCACTATTTCCTCTTCCCGCTGGCGGAGGGACACGCTACCAGCATCTTCATCGGCGTGGCCATTCTCTATGCCATCGGCATCAGTCTGATGTGCCGTTTTGTAAAAGAGGGGACTTATCCGCCCCTGACCCCAGAACAGTTGGCTCGAAAGAATGCCAAGGGATGGGATATCATCATGACGAAAATTCATGGTCTGAAGGAATTTGTCACGGTGACCTTCTGCGACCGAGTCTATGTCTATCGCTATCTTTTCGGGGTCTGTGCGGCCATCGGTGGTGCGGCGGGCACCTTCGGATATTTTCTGAGTAGCCAGCAGTTGGGATTGACGGACGAGCATATCGGCAAAATGAATGGCCTGTGCAGTTTGGTGGGGTTGGTCGGAATCTTCCTGGCGGCCTGCCTGGGCAAGTTGGTCAACCGCTGGCATCCCGCCCGTATCATCGCATATCACTATGTCTTCTCCATTATGCTGGGAATTCCCTTCCTATTCCGATGGCTCCTGGGCACCATGCCCCCGCAGGTCTATGTGGCTTTCATTGTGGCAAATTCCGCAATCTATCTGGTGCTGAGTGGGTTGATTGCCGTCAGCGAACAGCCCACCGAGATGCTCCTTTTCCCAAAGTCCCGTTACGGCACCTTCTGCGCAATGCAGGCGATGATGCGCTCCGTCAGCGCACTGATCTGCGGTTTTATCGCGGCGCGGGTCTTCGATTTTGTCGCAAACCACTTCGCCACTTGCCACTTTGCGCAGGTCTATGGCGAGAATTGGCATTATCGTTTCATCAGTCCCTGGTCGGTGCCATGGCAATTCCTGGTGGCCTTCATGGCCTATAAGGTCTATCGCGGATGGGCGGAACGCGGCGGCTATGTGAACTATGCCGCAATCGCACCCTGGAGCGAGGGCGGAAAAGACCAGGTGGAAAGAATGCCATGCGTCCCCGTCAGACCAGAGAAATTCAAAAAATATCTCTATCTCTTCGACGCATGCTTCGTGCTCTTCACTGTCATGACGCCGCTCTTCGCATTCTGGAATTGCCGCTGGCGCGCAAATCCCGAGACGGGACTTCTGAATGAGTATCTGGTGGTGCCGACTGTCATTGTCCTGGTGACGGATATCCTGTGGCTGATACTGCGACTCCGCCTGGTCAAGAGGGCTAACGAAAATCCGGACGGAACGGGGCTTTTCCACCCCACGTTGCTCTTTATGTTCCTGGGACTCAGCGTGGCGGACAAGGTCAACGAATTCGTCGCCATTGCCCGCACGGGCGGTTCCTACGGTTCCCGGATGGCCGTCGTCAACGCAATTTCCGTGTTGGTCTCCCTTTTGGCGATAGCGGTAATCAGCCACATGGAACGGGGTGTGCGTGTTCCCGAGCCCGAACCAGTGGTAGACGCTCCCGAAAAATCCGCGTAGTCTTTTTTTCTCTCTCCCAATCAACTCCGAAACACAAAGGAAAAATCAGATGTCGAATTCTCAAAAAATCCGCGAGGCATTTTCGGCGCAAGGCGGGATTTTCCGTCTGGCACCCAACTGGGTTCCCCGGTCCTTCTGCATTCCTGGACGGCGCATCAAGCTCCATCCCGATGACTACTACGCGCTGGGCGGCGCACGCGGCGGCATTGACGAACGGTGGTTGGGTTGCACCACCCCCGCGGACAATGGCCCCCTGACGGCCAAGAACGAAGGCATTAGCCATCTCATCGCGGAGGACGGTACCCTCATTCCCCTGACCGAGGCGGTGGAGGAACTGGGGGCGGAACTGCTGGGCGAACGCATCTGGAATGAATACCACTGCTGGCCCGTCTACTCGAAATTCTTCGATAACCTGGGACCGCTGCCTCATCACATCCATCAGATGGACGAGCATGCGGCGCTGGTGGGCATGCGCGGAAAGCCCGAGTGCTACTATTTCCCACCACAGCTCAACAACCACGGCGGGCATTTCCCCTACACCTTCTTCGGCTTCGAACCCGGAACCACCAAGGAGCAGGTCAAGGAATGCCTGATTAACTTCACCAAGGGCGACAACAAGCTGACCTCTCTTTCCAAGGCGTATAAGCTGGAACCCGGCACGGGCTGGGACGTCCCCCCAGGCGTCCTCCACGCCCCCGGCAGCTACTGCACCTACGAGCCCCAGGTGGCCAGCGATGTCTATGCCATGTGGCAGAGTCTGGTGGATGACCAGCTGATTTCCGAACAGCTCCTTTGGAAGAACTGCCCCGAGGACAAGATTGGCGATTTCGACTACCTGATTTCCAATATGAACTGGGAACTCAACGTGGATCCCGAATTCGTCAAGCACCGCTTCATGCGGCCCGTGGTCAATAAGGAGACCGACGCCTTCGTGGACAAGTGGATTTGCTACAAGTCCAACGCGGTCTGCGCCAAGGAACTGACTATCCTGCCCGGCAAGGAGGCCGTCATCACCGACGCGGCCGCATACGGTCTGATCATGATGCAGGGCCATGGCACCATGAATGGCCTGCCGCTGGAAACGCCGTCACTGATCCGCTATGGTCAGCTGACCTACGACGAATACTTCGTCTCCGAGGCCACCGCCCTCAAGGGCGTCCGCATCGTCAATGAATCCAAGGCGGATCCCATTGTGATGCTGAAGCACTTCGGTCCCAACAACCCCGAATGGAAGGCTTTCTTCAAGGCGTAAATCCCTGATAATTCGCTCATTCTGATCCCCGTAGGATGTCCTCCTGCGGGGATTTTTCAATTTTCAATTTTCAATTTTCAATTCTCAATTCTCGCTACATTCCACAAGAGGGTAGGTAATTGATGGCTTCACGGACCCCTCACGGGGTCCCCAAAAAACTAAAATCCACCTACCCCGGGCTTGTGCCCGGGGCTGTGTTCACTGACCCCATCCGGGGGCGAAATACCTACCCTCTGGGGGGACACAGCATTTTTCGGTTGCCGTTTTTTTGTAGTTTGTCATACGGAGGGTTTTCTCTTCCGCATTATATTCCCCGGCTGAAAAGTTGGATTGTATCACACTAGGAGACATGAGGTAAATTGTATGAAGAAGAATCTGTTGGTTGTGTGTTGTCTTTTGGCGCTATCCCTGTTTGCGGTGGAGTTGTCTGTCAACGGCACTTTTGACGAATTGGGAAGCAATGGCATTCCGAAGAAGTGGATGCGGAATGGCTGGTCGGGGTATAAGCCTGATTGCAAAATCGAGGTGATTCCCAATGGTGGTTTGACTGGCAATTCCCTGAAGATGAGCGCCATCAAGGCGGAGAGGGGCGCCGCGGTCAACACGGATTTCTATCCCGGCATGTCTGGGGATATGGTGCGGATTTCCTTCCGTGCCCGTGGCAAAGGCAAAGGGAAAGTCCAGATGTATTTCAAGACTCTCGCGGGTGAATGGAATTTCATGTCGGATGTGGAGGTGCCCTTTGTGCTGAGCCCCGAGTGGCGGAGCTATTCGGCGTCTATGCCCGTCAAGAATGGCAAGGCGGGTGAGACGGGCTCCTTTGACATGGCAATCGAGTTGGCTCAGGGGAGCGAAATCGAGTTCTCGGATTACGCCGTGGATTTTGTGGAGGGAAAATTCCGCGGAGAGGTGGTTTTCCCGGACAAGTGGGTGGCATTCGGACCCGTGGCGGAAGATTTCGTCCCTGGGAATTTCCTGGAGATTCCTGCTGAATTGGATGGCAAGAAGGGTGTTTCCCTGATGCGTACGATGCGCACGCTGGACATGGGTGAGCTGCTGAAGAAGGAGAAAGAAACGGGGTGGCTTTTTGCGGAAGTGGAATCTCCCATTGACTGCAACTACTCCATTGGTTGCGGCGCGGATTGGTGGATGCAACTCTATGTCAATGGCGAGATCGTGGTGGATACCATGGAGAGTGGCAATGTGGAGGCATTCTACGATATCACGAATTACGTGGCTACCGCCTGGTTGCAGAAGGGGAAGAACATCCTGGCAATCAAACTGGTGCGTGGCACGGGCAGCGCGGTGGTGAAGGCGGGCGGTCCCCTGGATTTGGGCTCGTCCTCCCTGAAGCTGAAGGTGAAGCGCCTGGAGTGGATCGAGGATTTCAACGGCGAGAGCGCAAAGTGTTCCGGCAATCCCGAGTTGATTACGGGATATCCCGCGCCAGGTCTTCTTACGCCTACGGGGCAGGGCGTCTTCCGGACAAACGACTCCCTGCGCATCGACCCCGCTCAGACGACGCTGCAGGCACTGGAACGACAGGATGCCTTCCGCGTCATCGGCGTGCGTCTGCAGGATTTCGGGGAGAAGGAAACCGCGGGCAAATTGTCGCTGGTCTTCCAGGATGGCACTGACGACTTCCGGCTGGAAATCGAAAATGACCCCACTGCGGGGGAACTGTCTTTCCGTGTCCTGGAAAATGGCGCGCTTGTAACGGAGAGGTCCTGTCCCAAGAGCGCCTTGCCCGCGGAGATTCTCCTGGGGGGCGATGGATTTAGCCGATATGCGGTCATGACCACCAGCCTCTCCGGTGGCTCCAATCTGGAATTCGCAGGAGAGACGGAATTCTTCGTGTCTCATAAGAGCACTACGCCGTATCTGCTCCTGGAGGGCAACGAGTGCATGGCGACCCTGGATAACTTCTTCCTGGGACAAGCAGAGGAGAAGAGCCCCTTCTCCACCGTGCCCCACATCGTCAAGCCGCAGGAGGAATTCGACCCCGTGAAGGCGGGCTGGAAACTGGTCTTCGATGACGAATTCGACGGGGATGATATCGACTGGAACAAGTGGAAGCCCGCCTGGAGCCATACCGATGGCTACTACACTGTCAAGGACGGCATCCTGACCATCAAGGCGGATTGGGATGAAAAGCACGAGAAGCTCCTGGCATCCTCCATCAAGACCCGCACCATGTATCAATACGGATACTTCGAGTGGCGCGGGCGTTTCAAGCGCCAGAGTGGCTGGTGGTCCGCATTCTGGCTCTATGGCCAGACAAATACGAATCCCTTCTATGACGGCTTCGAAATCGATATCTACGAGGATTACTACCTGGCGGCCATGGAAAAGGGGAAGTCCGCCCGCGGTGTACTGGACCACAATCTCCATGTCTATGTGGGGGATACTCTGAAGAGCTGGAACTTCAATGGGCCGAAACTCCCCGACCTGGATGGCTACTACACCATCGGCTGCAAGTGGACGCCCTTCGAAATCTCCTACTATATGGACGGCAAGCTCATCAAGAGCCATGCAAGCCACTGCCCGTATGACGCGGTGGTCTTCGATGCCTTCAACCACAACTGCGGTATTACGCCTCTGGAAGTGATTGTCAGCAGCCAGGTCAATCGCAAGAGCGGCGGCCCCGCGTCCCTGGGGACCTACCCCGATTACTTCTACACTGATTTCGTCCGTGTCTATGAATATCCCCATGACAATGACCCGCAAATCCGGTGGAGCGCAAAGCCCGAAAGCGATTTCGCCTTCGCCATGGAGGGGGAAAAGTTGAAATTCTCTGCGGAAGTCCTGCCCAATGACAAGACACAAAGTCCGATTCGGAATGTCTATCTCTTCGATAGCGGCGCACTCATCGATTCCAAGAGCGAACCGCCATACGATTTCGAGGTGCTTCTCACCAAGGAGTTCTACGACACCACGGAGTATGTCAGGCCGGGACGCCAGAATGAGGTCCCGAATTTCAAGGCGAACATGCACTCCTATGTCATCTTCGTGCAGGACGAACTGGGGAATGTGGCTCATACGGATCCCTGGACACTCTATGGCATTGTGGATGGAAAAGTGAAGACCGGCACGCCATACAAGGGCGTGGCGGCGAAAATCCCCGGCGTGATCGAGTGCCCCAAATACGACGAAGGCGGCGAGGGCGTGGCGTATCACGATACCACCCCGCAGAATCAAAGCGCGTCCAGCGGTTTCCGTCCCGACGAAGGAGTGGATTGCGGCGCAACCAACATCGGCCACGTGGTCAGCGGCGAATGGACCACATATACCGTGGATATCGCGGAAGAGGGGACCTACCAGGTGGATTTCAACTACGGTACGCCCAATACACTCCCAGGCAAGACAATCCTCATGCTGGATGGCTTCCATGCCATCGGGGCATTCGAGGTGTTCTGCAAGCCCGACGAAAAAATGCACTGGGGTTGCGATAAGCACGCAGTCACAAAAGTGACACTGCCCGCGGGACGCCATGTGCTCCGACTCTACTTCCTCTACGGTCTCAATGCCGCACAACTCAAGTTCACCAAGGTGGAGTAGCTGACTTCTCTATCGTCTAACTTCCGCAAGCGGCGTTATATTATCTCCGCTTGCGGAACTGACGAGGCGGTGGCGTGTGTTTTGCCATCGTGTGGAGTTCACCACGTGAACCGCAGGCCTTCGGGAAGTCGTTCGTCTGGGCATTATTCACCCAAAGCCAGGAGGCGACGACCATGAATGATGCAATTTCCTATTGGGAGAAAAAACACTCTTCCATCCTTGTCCGTAAACGTATTTTCAACGGCGTTCTGCCCGCAGTGCTGATGGCATTGGCAGTGGGACAGATTTACGCCTTCACCATTTTCTCCGAGCGCATCGCCGAGTACATCGGCCGTCCTCAGGCGAAAGTCCAATTCGCATTCTCGCTGGGAATTTTCTTCCTGGGGATGGGCGCGGCATTCTTCGGAAAGATTGTCGAAAAGAATATCCGACTCTCCGCATTCGTCGGCATTGCACTCTTTATCTCCGGACTTTGTGTCACTGGCATTGGAATTAACATGAAGTCATTGTTGCTGGTGGACTTGGGATATGGCTTCCTGCTGGGATTGGGTACGGGCGTCATCTATATCACCCCCGTCAAGACTCTGATGCTTTGGTTCCAGGAACACAAGGCCATCGCCGCCGCAATCCCCATCATCAGCTTCGGATTGGGATCGTCCCTCTGCACACTCATCGACAAGGCACTCAAGAATTCTTTCGATATCACAAAGATTTTCTTTGTGCTGGCGGCAATCTACGTCCTGCCCATGCTCCTGGGGGCGGTACTGATTCTCAAGCCCGCGGCGGCAGTCCGCGCACAGCACAAGCTGGATGCGCTGCCTGGCGCCCAGAGTGGCTTCACCTACGGCCGACTGCTGAGCAATGGTTGGTTCCTGCGGGCATGGCTCTTCATGTTCCTGAATATCAGCTGCGGACTCTCCTTGATTCCACTCTCCAAACAGTTGATGGGGAAGGTTGGATATGAGGAGGCGCTGATTACCCTGGTCATCACCGGATGCGGGCTCATGAATGGCGGAGGACGACTCATCTTCGCCTGGTGGAGCGATAAGCTGGCGCGACGCATCAACATCCTGCTGATTCTTCTCGCCATTTCCCTGGGCGTCATGCTCCTCTCCTTCTGGCCCATGGCCATCGGCATCACACTCCTGGTCATCAACGCCTGCTATGGCGCAGGATTCTCCACAATCCCCGCTGTCCTGGCAGATCATTTCGGCATGGACAACATCTCCAAGATCCACGGCGCGGTGCTCTCCGCCTGGGGTTTCGCGGGCCTGGTGGGAAATCAGGTCTCCCTGCGGGTGGAAGCGAAGTGGGGACTCAATGGCGTCATCGTCATGCTGGCTTTCTTCTATGCGCTGAACATGCTGAATGTCCTCACACTCCGCAAGAACGCCAAGGCATAAAGCCTGACAACTCAAGCCTGCTCCTCCACGGGGGGAGTGGGCGGCGGGGGAACCGGGGGAAGAGGTGCCTCCTGATATTGAGAAAGTTTATTTTTCATGAACTCTATTTGGCGTTCCAATTTCTGGACGTATTCGCGCTGCTGTGTTCGGTAGGATAACCGAGCCGCAGTCATGCGCTCCCGTATCCCACCCTCTTCCAGAAAACGCTTCTCCAGACGACGCTGGTAACTCATCATCATTCTATCTACCATGTGCAATAGCGTAATCGCCATGTTCGCCATCGCTTCGTCACTCTGCTTCGGTAAAAGACTCTCGTAGTCAGAGGGCTGATTGTGCTCGCGACAATACCGCAACATCTCGTCGTAACTAGTGTGGCTACTCGTCCATTGACTTAGATTCCGAACACGGAGATAATCCTCGTAATCCTCCAATAACTCCTTGAAACTCGCACGGGAGACATTCAATAACTTTAACTCCATCTCCGACGAGGTCACACCATCCGCAGAACCTTCCACGATGTTCTGCTTCCCAGAACGCGCAGCCTGTAACATCTGGTCTATCGTCCGATCCCCCTTCTTGAGAAAATGCTGCGTGAAATAGTATGTAATCGAGTATAAACTCTTGCTCTTCTGGTAAAAATGCAAATTCTCCCAGTTCACTTGACGACGCAATATCTGCGGTGGGATGTTCTGTGGATTCGATGCGGGGGACAATGGGGGATTCGACATGATTCTCTCCTTTTGTTTTTTGGTTGTAAGATGAAACTAAAAAGATGTTTGACTTTTCATAAGATAATGCAATAATTGCGGATGTTCAAGAAAAATAAGTATAAAAATTCACTTTTTCTTAAATTTTCGATGATGATAAAATGAAAATAGAATATGAAAATAAAACCGTATTTTTTATAAAACTCCCGAAATCTCAACGACTTCTGATTTGGTCTTTTCTAGGCTTCTAGATTTTCTAGCTAGCGCCTCTAGATCTAGACTTTCTAGCT
>DCIO01000085.1:5075-7616 GCA_002315885.1 Lentisphaeria bacterium UBA1724 | reverse complement strand
GACTACGGCTTCTTCTTAAGGTGGGATTTTCTAGGATGGCGGGGACGCCGTCGCTACTCCCTAGGCTTCCTAGCCCAGGATCACGGTTGCCATGGCGAAACCACGCTCGTGGGAGATGGAGACCATCACCTGGGTAACCCCCAGGGCATCCGCGGTCGCCTTCGCCTCGCCTGAGAGAGTCATGACGGGACGCCCTGCCCCGTCATTCAGCACGCAGATTTCATTCATGTGACACTTGGCACCGATACCTGTCCCCAAGGCTTTGGAAAGCGCCTCCTTGGCCGCCCAGCGTCCCGCCAGAAATTCCATGCGACGGGACTCTGTCTTCGGCACAACTACGAGTTCCTCTGGCGCATATACTCGCGCCAGAAAGGGCTCCCCAGAGCGTTCGATGGATTCCTTCAATCGCTGGATTTCCACCAAATCGGTCCCAAGACCAATCAGTTTGCCGCAGAGCATTGCCATTTCCCGCTATCAAGATTCCCAGTCTAGTTCTGTGCGTGTTCCGCCACCCACTTTTTCACTGCATTCTGGTATTCCTTGCGCTTTTCAGGATTCGTGACCGTATTGAGGTAGAGGTGGAAGAGCTCGAAGATCACCTGTCGGAAGATATCCAGATTCGCCATTCGTTCGGTGAAGATATCGATGGGATCCATGGCCTCGCCCTCAGGAAGTTTCAGTCCGCGAATGACGAATTGGCTGGCATCCAGGGTACAGCTCCACTCCTCGCCTTGGTTTCGTGCCAGAACCAGTTTTGCGCGGCGAAGCTTCTTTCCCACCATCATGGAAGCGCGCGCCTCCGCGGAATTCGTGGGAGTTCCCTTCTTGAGGCTGCAGTCGAAAGCGCCATCGCCCTCGGCCACGAAAGTCAAGGGTCCATCCACCAGCAGACTGAAATCTCCCAGACGTGTAGGAGGAAGGATGCCGTTATGGCTTTCCTGGAAAAACCACAGCCAGGTCAGGAAATTCTCACCCAGGAGTCCCGTAGCGCCCTGGTCATCCCCCAATTCCGGAGAGACATTTACCGCGGGAATGGAAAGCGGATCTGTGTTGTACTTGACGGAAGCCAGATTATCGGGAGTCATGGGCAGTGGATCGAAATCCAGTGCCTTGTCAAAGAAACCGCTGAAGAGCTCCAGCTGTTTTTCGCTAGTGGCAGAGAGATAGAGGTATCCCGTCACTGTATCAATAGCCGCGTAGATGCCAGAGAGAGAGGGCGGCATCTTGGAAACCAGGCGCTTCTTCACATCCTCCTTGATTTCCTTCATGATTTTACGATTCAGATGATCCAGGTTCCGGGCGCGCATCTGTGCCAGCTCCTCCAACTTGCATTCCGCATTTAACAAACTGGAAGGAACCTTCCGCTCCGCCTGACGCAGGCAGATATGAAGAATCGGACCAAATTTGCAGGTATCCGCATTGATGTCGGTCTCCAGCAGAAAACGCCCAGACACCCAGCCCCATTCCGGCTCGTCCGTCACATAATCCAACGAACGCGCCGCATTTGCCGCAAGACGTTCCAGAGTGTCCTTCGGCAACTCCTTCGGAAGCATGCACACCCGAAAAGTCATTGTACCACGATCAAATCCCATATCTGTATTTCTCCTTATCGTCTGAATTCTCTTCCTAAAAGCAACGATAAAATACCTTTTGTGTATTTTGTGTGTTTTGTGGAAGATCTTTTGTGTATTTTGTGTGTTTTGTGGAAGATCTTTTGTGTGTTTTGTGGACTAAAAAAGTGTCCCCGCGGCTTCAAAGGCGACTACGCCGTCCAAGCGACCGGCACAGGCGAAAGCGCCATCCTCGTTGTGGCTTTCCGCCACCACCAGGTGGCTTTTTGGAGGCACGCCCTTCTGGTAGTTCAGCTGGAACTCCTTTGGATAAATGCCACTTCCCAGGACATCCTGTAGGATGCCAGCGTATTCCGCGTTGTTTAGATGGTCGTTGATGTCAATCATTGTATCCCGAATCGGGAAATCCACCACTTTCTGGGCGGCGGCCTCGTCGGGGACCTGGAGTTTTCCCAACTCAGGGAAAGATATGGGCAGGTCTGAATTGTCGGGCATGATTCCAACCAAGAGTCGCGGTGCAGGCAGGATCCGCATGGCCTCAATATCCATCAACAGCCAATCGGAGGTGGCAACCGCCACCACACCCTTCCCCGCCACGGACATCCGGAACTCACGCCGTGCAAAGAGACGCTCAAACCCACAGGGGTAGGTCAGCACCTCAACCCGGTCCCCCACCTCGGGGTAGGTGTTGATTTTTACACGAATCCGCGACAAAAACCAAGCACGCTTCTCCTGGTGGAGCATCTGTGTGCCTACACCCAACAACGCCGCATGAACACCGGCGACCTCCTGGGCGTAATCAAAAAATGTCCGCAATTTCATGCGACCATAACGGTCGCATTCACTGAAGCGGAGCAAAAATTCTTGTATCAAAGTCTTCTGCATGGCATCTCCCTTTCGGCAAATGCCAGAATATAAACGCCCCGCGGTTCCTCGCCCCGCGGTTCCTTACCCCTCGTTGCGCGGGCTT
>DCIO01000085.1:4219-4936 GCA_002315885.1 Lentisphaeria bacterium UBA1724 | reverse complement strand
GCACCTACGGGGACCTGAACGGTCCCCCCTACCTATCCTGGACAAGATACCACCAAGAAGCTTCCGTGCATTCCGCGCATTCCGCGCATTCCGCGGTTCCAAGGCTTCCGCGGTTCCTACCATGGTATCTTATCAATTCCGAATTACGAATTAAAGAAGAGGGCAAGGGGGATACTCCCCCCTCCTAATAACAATTCCTAATTCCTAATTCCTAATTCCTAATTCCTAATTAGAGTTGGTCCACGGGGGTATCCAGTGCGGATTCGTCGAAGGGCTCGTCCTCTTGGGCGGGTGCGTTAGCGGCGGCAGCGGCATTCTTTTCCGCCATGGTATCGGGGAGGCGTTTCTTGATTTCGGCGATAATCTTATTGGCGATAGCCTCGTCGGACTTCAGGAGTGCCTTGGTCTGTTCGGCGCCCTGCCCCAGTTGCATTTCGCCGAAGGAGAACCAGGAACCGCGCTTTTCGATAATATGCATATCCAGAGCCACGGCCAGGATAGATCCGGCGCGGGAGATACCCTCGTTGAACATGATGTCGAATTCGCATTCCTGGAAAGGCGCCGCCAGCTTGTTCTTGGCGATCTTGACCTTCACCTTATTGCCCTGGGAGCGGCCATCCGGGGACTTGATGACGCCAGTGCGGCGGATTTCCATACGCATGGAGGCGTAGAATTTCAGGGCACGACCGCCAGTGGTGGTCTCGGGGTTGCCGAACA
>DCIO01000085.1:1850-4212 GCA_002315885.1 Lentisphaeria bacterium UBA1724 | reverse complement strand
CGAACATCACGCCGATCTTCTCGCGAATCTGGTTGGTAAAGATAACGCAGGTGTTGGTCTTGGCTGCGATTGGAGTGAGCTTCCGGAGTGCCTGGCTCATGAGACGCGCCTGGAGGCCAACATGCTGGTCGCCCATCTCGCCCTCGATTTCCGCCTTGGGAGTCAATGCGGCCACGGAGTCGATAATCAGCACATCAATTGCCGCGGAACGCACCAGCGTCTCGGCGATATTCAGGGCGTCCTCGCCGCAATCGGGCTGTGCCACCAGCAGATTATCTGTGTCCACGCCAATGATGCGTGCATAGCGGGGATCCAGTGCGTGTTCCGTATCCACAAAAGCGCAGGTGCCGCCTGCCTTCTGGGCATTGGCGATGACATGAAGACAGAGGGTGGTCTTACCAGAGGATTCGGGACCATAGACTTCTACGATACGGCCACGGGGCACGCCACCAATACCAGTGGCGATGTCCAGTGCCATGGACCCCGTGGAAATGGTGGGAATATCCTGGTGCTGCTGGTCTCCCAGACGCATGATGGAGCCCTTTCCGAATTCCTTCTCAATCTGGCCCAGGGCCAATTTCAGGTTACGCTGCTGAATTTCGTTGGTGGAAACTGCGGGTTCTTTTGCCATAGCTTTTTCGGCGGATATTTGCCACACCGCCAGTGGTGGATTCTTGTTTGTTGAATTTAGACGAATGAAAAGTAGATGTTATGCGATAGAAGATAAAGTCTTTTTGCTAATTGTCAAGCCAAAAATCGCAAAAACATCAAAAATTATACAATTCCCAAAAAAGACTAATTATTTTTTGTAATTCTTGGAAATTTGATGGAATCTCCGTAATGTCTTTATCCCCTCATTAGGATAATACGCAAATGCGACGACAATTCTTACAGCGAAATCCCAAATCCCTCCCCAGCCCACACTAATCTTGGGCACTCAGCCTTGACTACGGCGCGATTTTCGCTAGTCCGATGCCGTGAGAACTCTTCAGAAGAATCCAGTCGCCAGGTTGGGCCTCGGCCTCCAGGAGTACCTTTGCCGCAAGAGCGTCCGCGCAATTCCGCAGTGTGGAATCGCCGAGTTCGGACACTGCCTGTGCCATCAATACGCCCACGGTCACAATCGCGGCATTGGGACACGCCTTCTTGGCCGCCATCAAAATATCCAGGTGTTCCTGGCGGGAATTTTCCCCCAGTTCCAGCATATCGCCCAGGACCAGGAAGGACTTTGACTCCTTCGGGACCACCTCGGCAAACCAATCGATAGCAGCGCGGACGCTGGTGGGATTGGCATTGAAGGCGTCATTCACCCAATGGATTCCCGCCACTTCCTTGACTTCCAGCCGCGCCCCAGGCAAGACGCACTTTTGCAATCCCGCCACCACTTCATCGGGAGAGCAGCCCAGCGCGGTGGTAGCCGCCGCCGCGCATGCCGCGTTGGCCGCCATGTGCACGCCACCCAGATTCCATTCCAGGACACGGGTCTCACCGGAGGATTTCCAATGAAGCCGTAATCCGAATTTCCCCTCGTTGAAGCCCAGGTATTCGTATTGGAGCTCTGCGTCAGTCCCCACGCCGAATGCCACCGTCCGACGACTGCCAACGGCCTTTCGGAGGATTTCCGCCCCCGTGGCATCCGCGGGATAGACACACAGCGCCTCAGGCAACGCACCCGCCAAAATCGCGGATTTTTCGGTGGCGACGCCATACAAATCATGGAAAAACTCCAGATGCGCGTGACCGATATTGCAGACCACCGCCACCTCGGGGGGAGCCAAGGAGACCAGATTCGCGATTTCGCCAGGGTGGTTCGTGCCCATCTCAATCACCGCGACACGGGTGGACTCGTCCATCCGATAGAGATTCCGCGGCACCCCGAAATGATTGTTGGTGGAGCCGATGGTCTTCAAGACGCCATTGGGGAAGCGCTCCTCCAGGATTGCCGCGCACATCTCTTTGGTGCTGGTCTTGCCACAACTGCCCGTAATCGCCAAAATCCGCGCCTGGGGGAATTGCCGGCGATGCCACAAGGCCAACTGCTGGTATGCGCGCAGGGAATCCGTCACCTGAATGCAGGGAACACCCTTCTCGGCCATCAACGACATCGCCTCCGCGCTTGGCGCATCCTGCACCAGCACCGCTGCCGCACCGCCTTTCACCGCGTTCAAGAGATACTTATGACCATCCGTCAATTCGCCTTTGATGGCCAGGAACAACGCCCCCGCAGGCAAAGACCGGCTGTCATCACAAATCGCGGTGATCGCACCCGACTCCACGGGCGCCAAAAGCCACTTTCCTTCTACTACTTCCGCTAAATCCTGATATTTGAGAATGGGCATTGCTAGAAACCTCTTCTGTCCTG
>DCIO01000085.1:0-1739 GCA_002315885.1 Lentisphaeria bacterium UBA1724 | reverse complement strand
CTGTGTGAGCCCTTTAGGGCGAAGGCACTTCTGCACGCAGCCTTTTACGATGGCATCCATGGCATCCATCTTCTTGGTCATGTCTTTTGCCAGGGCGATTTGGCAGCGAGTGCGCACCAGATTGTGTTCGGGGATGCGTGTTTTGAAATAGATATCGCCGTTGAGGTAGTCATCCAGGAAACGGGCGGCCAATTCACAAGCCAGGGTAAAGCAGGAATGCGCCAGGGTATCTACCTCGTTCTTCGTCAGAGTCCTTGCCAACTGGCTTAGGAATCCATCGGCGAAGGCCCAGAAGGTATTCAAGTCCACACCCGTCTTGGTAGTATCCACCGCATCTTCCTCGGTGAAATTGGCGGCGAAGCGGATTGCGTCGCCGAAATCGTGTCCAACCAACCCAGGCATGACCGTATCCAGATCAATGACCACCAGCGCGTTGTGGGTATTCTCATCAAAGAGGACGTTATTGATTTTCGTGTCGTTGTGGGTCACACGCAGGGGCAATTCACCCGCATTGAGCATATCCGTCAAGAGACAGGCCTCATCCTCCACACCCAACAGGTAGTCCAATTCGGCCTCCACCGACTTCTTCCGCCCCGCCACATCCGCCAAGGCGCTCTCCTTCAGATGCTGATAGCGCTTGCGAGTATCGTGGAAATCCGGAATGGTATAGAAGAGCTTCTTCGCGTCAAAATCCGAAAGCACCATCTGGAAATCCCCAAAGGCCTCCCCCGCATTCCGCAAAATCTCCAGGTCATCGCAGGTATTGAAAGTCACCGACGGCACAAAATTGAAAATGCGCCACAGATCCCTCCCATCCAGGAGGTACGTCTTCCGCTCTCCCGTCACATCCGTATGATGAAAATGCAGATTGACGCCGTCGGGACGCTTTTCTCGGATGAACTCCGTCACCTTGTCGATATTCTCCATCAGCTGGATAGGGTTCTTGAAGGCCTGTGAATTCAGCTTCTGGACCATGTATGACTTGATGCGGGCCATGCCCGTTCCGTCATCCTGGATATAATTCACCTTATAAGTTTCATTGACATTACCCATGCTAATCTCCTCGTAGGAGAAGAAAGGCCCGGGTAAATGGAACGCCATACCGACCTGCTGAAGTTTGCGGGCAATTTCGGGATTGTTAGAAGACTGATTATTCAACATCACTGCAAACCTGAGAAACTCAATTAAAAAACGAATGTTCTAAATGTAGTCTAATTCCTAAGTTTTTTTGATTCAAGGCAAGAAGTTCCCCTACGCATCCTGATAGAAGCCGATATTCGCCTTGGCTTGCGCACTACCAAAAATCTCCACCGAAGTCCGACGGTCCGTAATGACCACATTCCGTCTTTTTGTCGCCAAGGAATCCAGTTTCCCAAAAGTGCCATTCGCCTGCATTCATAAATTCTCTACCCCTTTGCGTTGATGAAACAAATGGACTGTTAATTTAATTTTATTCCCAAAAAAACAGAATACGGCTGGATTTTCAAGGGAACTCCGCGATATCCAAAAATCGTCGATGGGGCGTTATTTGCCTCCCTTGCCCAGGCGTTCCCCGGCATACTTTGATTCCCGGATCGGACCCCACCACCACTGGTTGTCCAGATACCACTGGACGGTGCGCCGGATGCCCGTGTCGAAATTCTCCTGGGGTTGCCAGCCCAGGTCGTGGCGGAGCTTATCCGCGTCAATGGCGTACCGACGATCGTGTCCGGGTCGGTCCGTCACAAAGACAATCTGCG
>DCIO01000024.1:17880-22108 GCA_002315885.1 Lentisphaeria bacterium UBA1724 | reverse complement strand
AACGCCCGTACCGCCTGCGGCCCGCATGCCATGGGCTCCTTCTTCAGGGGAATCAACTTCACGCCAAGTGGCTCTTGTTACCTCTTCTCTTTCTTCTCGACCGTTATTGCGGGAAGGGAATCACTGACGTCAAATGACTGCATTACCCAGTACTTTCTTCTCTACCGTTATTGCGGGAGGGGAGGTGTTACGGCGGACGCCTACAGTACATCGCTCTTTCTTTTCGACCGTTATTGCGGGAGGGGGAGGGTTTACGGCGGAGTCCTACAGTCCTCTACAAACAATGGAATACCATGCCGACGGCAACCCAATCAGGCGTGTAATTCCTCTCGAAATACTTCTGGAATCTTTTATCGTATGCCCACATCAAGGCTTTGGCCTTCAGAACAGAACAATGACAAGTCTGCAAAAGTTCGTGCAGCACCTGCTCCTTGAAGTCGTCCTCCTGCGAGGGATTGTGTTTTGCATGTGTGGCGACCTTGCAGACATCGCTGTAGGAGAGCCCCAGGTGATTTGTAGTATCCATGCGGCAGCCGCATTGACAGAGAAAGATTATCAACTTTCCAATGGGTTCGACGCCGCTGTAATGGTTGTGCAGGGTATACCATAGCAGATTATTGCCAAATGCATCGATCTGCGAGGCTGTTCCAGGGAAACGCCGTTCAATGCACCTGAGGGCTTCAATCGCTCGTTCCGACTTCAAGTTGACAACGCAGTAAACCATCAGATGATATGGATTTACAGAGTGGAACACATCTGTGTCATTTTCCACCAGCCAGGCAAAAATCTTCTTTGCGTCTTTTTGCAGCACATCCTGCAACAGTGTCCAGTTCCCGTGCTGGCAGCACATTGCGTAGTGCAGTCCAAATTCTGGCAGGTCGTCATCTTCAATGCACTCCAGCAGCTTCTTCCTCATGGGGAAATTGACCACCCGCTTCTGGTCAATGCAGGCCAGCAGTTCATAATCAGGCTTGTGGAGACGGCAGTACCACTTGCGTACCAGCGGGGCGTCCACCAGCCACTTTGAAGAGGCCACATAGCCTTCAAGCGCCTCATGGTCATAATCATTGAAATTGTAATAGGGAACCTTCCCGTTCCTTTCGCGGGGGACCCAGCTATCGCTGCTGTGGAGAGAGTCCCAGCATATCTTTGCACGCCATTCCGTAGGCAGGATATCAACGGCAGAGAGGATGTCTTCCCAGAAGAGGTATCTGTCTTCGTAACGCAGCCTGCTGCCACTGAGACTGAACAGAGTACGTCGGGAACACTTCTGTTTGGCTAGTCGCGACAGGTTTTCCCTGGTCATAAATGGCGCAATGACCTCGTAGGGAATATGCGCCTTGCTCCAGCGCAAGGAGTTTTCCGCCTCGGGAATACCCTTGGCTTCGCTCTGCAACTGCTCCTCGTATGACTTTACAGCTGTCTCCAACTGCCGTGCAATGGTATCTTTCATATTCTGCTCCAGATATTCGGCTGGTCGTGGTTCTACAAATTCTATACGGATATTTTGCTATTTATCTATCAATATGAAACAAAAATACGTATTCTTTTTCATGATAATGTCTTTCCTCGCGCTAAAAGCGCGAAGAGCATGCCCAATAGGGCGAAGGAAGAACGAAATCCCGGATTCCCCCTCCGAGATGCCATTTATGTAATACATTTGGGTGTTGTAGTTTCGGATTGGTCTATTTCACTGCTGTCAAACATACTTCCTGCGTTATGAAAAATCTCCCTTCGTTGGCGCTGACTTTTTTATCATTGCTATCTTGCCTCACCCTATTTTCTGCGCCCACGATACTCCCGGAGGGACCTGGCGGCGTCTTCCTGGAGGGGAATGAACTGAAATTCGCCTTGACGGATTGCCCGGCAGGAGAGCGCTATCAGGTAGTGGACTGGCAGGGCAATACGGTGACCGAGGGAGAATTTCCCGAGGCAGGAAAAGCATTGACTCTGCCTGAACTAGAGCGCGGATACTATCTCTTGACCGCCGAGGGCATTCGCCGTGATTTCTGCGTGGTTGCCACTCCCGAAGCCCATGGCGCGGTGGATGGCAAGCTCCTCGCCCGTCCTAACACCATGCTGGGGATTGACACTGCGCAATCCTGGCTGGCCAACAAGGGTCTTTGGGATTGTCCCTGGTATGACGGCGATAGCTACCGTCTGGTCAACGACCTGGTCTACTGGTGCGGCATCCCGCAAATCCGGGAACGGCTGTCGTGGCATGACGCCATGCGCAAGAAAGAGACCGTCGGCCCCGATTTCCAACGATACTTTGACAACGCCCAGACCCTACGCAGCCACGGCATCAAAATCTCCGGGATGTATCACGATGCCGCCGATTGGGCGAAGCGCAACCCCAAATTGCCACGGGATATGGTGGCCGCATACACCTTCGCCAAGATCATGGCGGAGCAATTCGGCGACTGCATGGCCGATTGGGAATTCTGGAACGAAGAGGACATCGGCTTCGCATCGGAACCCGTCTGGGACTACGCCGCCGCCATGAAGGCCTCCGCACTGGGCTTCAAGGCGGGAAACAAAGAGGTGCTGGTGGGAAATGGCGCCATTGCGCTGGGGCCCTACGCCACACCCTACCCTAACAAGCTCTTTGACAACGAAATTGGAAAATACCTGGATTTCTACAACTACCACACCTACGACGACATCTCCACCTACGGCAATATCTACGACGGAATCCGGAAATTCCTGTCGCGCCACAACCTCTTCGGGTTGCCCATCTGGTGCACCGAAAGCGGCATGCGCCAGGAAGGCGAGGCAAAAGTCCCCACCAATCACCCACAATACAAGGCCCACTCCCCCGAACAGGAGATGCTCCAGGCGGAATTCTATCCCAAATCCCAAATCGCTCACTGGTTCAATGGCTGCACCAAGAACTTCTGGTTCGTGTTCTGCCCACTGAACGAAGCCCAGGGCGTAAAAGACTGGGGGTTGATGCGACGGGATGGCTCCGTCAAACCCGGGTATTGCGCCATCTCCACCATGACGCTCTATCTGGCGGACGCCACCCTGCAGGGTCGCCTGAATACCCCCAAGGGCATCCAGGCATACCTCTTCGACCTCCCCGACGGCACCCAGACTCTCTGCTATTGGAGCGAAAGCGGACTGGATACCAAGGCAGATGGCAAGCCCGTGGAACTGACCGCCCCCCTCAAACGCGATTTCCAGATGAAGCTCCCCAAGGGGGCCTACAAGACCGCCGATTGGGCCGGCACCCGCGGAGAGCTGGTAGTCGACAGGTCCATGGCTGAGCTCACCGCCACCCGCTATCCCTCCTACATCACCGGCCTGAAAGGCATGATTGCCGAGATTCTCCCGATACCCCAGGGCGCACGGCAGGCATACGACCCCGCCGAAGACGAAGACCTGAGCGTCATCCTGCGTGTGGAACTCAATTCTGAGGACTTCCGCATCGAAAATGTGAAAACCAACGCGGTCATGAACGGTAAGACCGGCCGCCTGACGGTGGAAATCTGGAACCTGGAAGACAAGCCCAAGACGGGTAATCTCCTGGTGGATGGCGCAATCCTGCAGGGGCTCCCCGAGACCATCTCACTGCCACCCATGGGAAAGGCCGAATTCCCCGTCACTCTCATTCCCGCCGGCAACAACGGCATTGCACCCACCGACCTGATCCTCACCGGGTGCTTCGATGAAAAATACTCCACACGACTGATGATGCCATACATCTGCGAGACCCTGGCGCAGTGGCGGGAATTCCCCCTGAATTCCAACCGCCCCGAAGCCTGGACAGGAAATACCAGCGCAGATATCCAGACGGTGGCCTGGGATGACGCCGAACAAGCCGTGCGCTTCGATGTCCGCTGGACCAACGAAATGGTGGACCGATGGTTCTATCCATTCTATGTCCTGGATCTGCCGAAGGAATCCATGGCAGACGCAGTCTATCTGCAATTCGAGGTCAAGATGGCACAGGATAAAATCGAAAATGACGTGTCATGCGCATACGTCATGCTCCAGGAGAAATCCAATCAGGAACACCTCTTCTCCCATAACCTGGAATACCCCGCACCAATCCAAAATTGGGAAACCCGACGCATCCGCCTCCAAACCGAGAATATCAATCCCGAAAAAATCCTCCAGTTCAAAGTCGGCTGCAACCCCCGCGGAAGGCAGATGACATACTGGATCCGGAACATCAAACTGCTGAAGGCAGAATAGGTTCCCTTCCGACGGCGGGGACGCCGTC